>JBIKKK010000100.1:0-7451 GCA_044360385.1 Candidatus Nanopelagicales bacterium | reverse complement strand
TGCCGGACTGGCGGTTGCTCTCGCGCAGGTCGCCTTCTTCACGGCGGCCAACGAGGGCAACATCGGCGTGGTGTCGGTTCTGGGGTCGCTGAGTCCCCTCGTAACGGCACTTCTCGCCCTCGTGTTCCTGCGCGAGCGCATGGCGCGCCTCGAGACGATCGCCCTAGTCGTGGTAGTCGTCGGCACCGGCCTGCTGGCCTTCTAGGGCTTCAGGGCGCCGATTCGGTAGGTCTTGAGCATGCGCTGAATGGACGAATTGCCGCCGTGCTCTCCGTTGAAGGCGGAAGTGCCCACCTTGCCGCACACGCGGCTGATCTCCTGCGGGCCGCCGGGATGCATGGGCACGTACGGCGTGAGGTTGTAGATGTTGCGGCCGATGATCGTCCAGCAGTCGCTGGTGCTCGCGTGCTGGGCGACCTGGGTCCGTGTGTACGTCGCGGCCTGGGCCGCGCCAGCGGTGGTGCTGACGAGGCCGATGGCCAGGGCAGCTCCAGCAAGTGCCATTCCGGTCTTCTTCATGATTCCTCCTCGGGTGGTGTCACTCGAGGATGCGTGGCTCCGCCTTGGATCGGGGCAAAGGGAAGGTAAGGGCAGGGTGAGATCCCGCGGTCACGCGGTGCACCTACCCGTGCCATTGCGGGTGGTCGCCGGTCATGTCCCTGGCGCGGTCCACGACCTACTCGTCGGCTTCGCGTACCTTCGTGTCGGCCGAGGCTGCTTCCACGCCGTCCGCCAGGCCCTTCACTGTGCCCCCGACGCCGTGGCCGATGACATCGGCCACATCCTCGACACCGTGCAGGGTGTGGTCGCCTAGTTCCTCAAGGTCGTTCTTGGGCTTCTCGCTCACTAGTTCTCCTTCTGGAGTGGTGCGTCCGCTGCTGTCTCCCTGGAGTGAGCGTAAGGCTTCTCCCTATGGAAGCGCGTCCGCCGGCGCATGGATCGACGACGTGGCCCTAACGGGTGATGATGAAGCCCGCGGCCACAAGGCCGATGGGCGCGAAGATCCACCCCAGGCGGACAGAAGCGGCTACGACCGAGTCGGTGTAGCCGTAGAGCACCGACAGGCTCGAGGGGAAGAAGGCCGGGATGCTGAAGGCGCCGAGCACCAGTGCGACCGCGATGGGCTCGGTCGGGGCCAGGAATGCCAAGGGCACCATCATGGCGATGCGGGCCAGGCTGAGAAGCGCCCACACGCGCACGCCGGGGCGCCACTCAATGCGCTGGCTGGGATGAAGCACTGAGCCGACGAAGACCGCGGCACCGATAGCAGCGACGACGGGCGCTAGCCATTGCAGGACCGACGCGGTCCACTCCGGGGCGTCAGAGATGACGCCGAGAAGCAACCCCACGACGAGTGCGATGAGGGGTGACTGATCGATCCAGGATGTGCGGACCTGCTGCTTGATGGGGGCATGCTTGCGAAGGACCCAGACCCAGATGGCGAAGGAAGCCAGCGCGACACGATCGATGAGGACCGCGATGACCGCTCCCGGGGCGCCTGCGATCGCCGTGGCGACCGGGATGAGCCAGAACCCAGGATTGGGAATTGCCGACCACCCGCGCAGCGCAGCGCGTCCGGGACGCTCGGGAGACGATGGCGTCAGGAGATAGGCGATACCAACGAGGACGAACATCACCGCTGTGACCACGACGGGCCACAGCAGGTCGGCGAGGCCGGAGACGCGCCATCCGGCGAGGACTGAGAGGACGATGCTGGTGAGCAGCAGGTTGGCGCGGATGAAGACTCGCCAAACGGGAACAAGCCGACCACCTCGGGCAACTGCATAGCCGAGTAGTGCTCCGACGCCGTAGGCGACGAAGACGATCAAGGTCATGTGCCCCACCACCTCGGGGTTGAGGCTCGAGCGTTCTCGTCAGAGGCGGCACCTCGACGGCGTGCTGCGATCTAGGCCGTCCTGCGCAAAAGGAAGGCCACGTGCATCCATGAAGGTCGTGCATGCGTGCGCGTGTGTGTACCGAGCATTGTGGAGCCTAGAGCATGGATCTGCCGGCGTCCGGGCCACGCCTAGGGTGCCCCCGGACATGACGACCAGGCTCGCGCCGTAACGGTGGGCGGGCGCCGACGGCGATTCGTGGTGGGCGTCGACCCCCTATGCCCTCAAGCACGATGCCGGCATTCAGCCAGGTAATTCCGGTGCCCTCTGCTCGGTGTTGATGGTCATGTGATCGGAATCAACTACGGATCCTCGGACCCGACGAACACGTCGCAGTACTTCGCTGTCCCGGCCGAACTCGCGAGGGGTGTCGTCGACACGCATGCGGAGGGGATCGATGTGGAATCGCTGGGGAAGCGCGGCGAGCAACGTCGGGGTGGAACCCGGCGACATCCTCCTGAGTCTGGCTGGTCGTGACGTGGCATGGCCGCTATGCCAGATTCATTCCGGCCACAAAGGCGGCCACGCAGGCGGTGAAAAGCTGGGTCGGTACCTCGACACTCTTTGGATGATCGATGCGCAAGAGCACCACATTCTTGAGCGCCGTCACCGCGGCAGCACTCGTCGCTGGTGCAGCCATCGCCGCCACGCCCGCACACGCCAAGGTCACATCCCAGGTCAGCGGATCTACGACCATCACGATCCTGCCCGAGGTGTACAGCCAACTCAGCACGGTGGGCGTGCAGTTCCAGGGTCTTGCCCCCGCAACGAGCACCAACCCCTCGGGCACGCAGGCCCTTCGCTTTCGGGTGACCACGCCCATCAAGCCGGGCGTCGTCGCGAACACGGGAACGATGGCTATCGGCGCTTTGCAGAACAGGATCGATCTCGCGTCGCCCCACCTTGAGTACGCCACCGGGGCAGGAGCCACGACCGGCCGAATCACCTTCCAGGATGAGGCCGACGCAATCGGGGGCGACCGAGTCACGATCTTCGGCGTCAACAACATGACGGTCAAGGTCACGAAGGGCAAGGTCGCCAAGGCGGGAGCCGCCTGGAAGCGGACCGATAGGCAACGCATCACCGGTGATGTCTCCATCGTCGACGATCCGCAACTCGTGAGCAATCTCAACGCCTACATCGGCACCACGTTCTTCACTCCCGGCATGGAGTTCGGCACGCTTGACTCCAAGGTGACCACCACGATCACCTGCAAGACGCGGCGGGAGTGCGCCTAGTCCGGGGTGTTTGAGCCCGATTGACATTCCATGAGCCGCACTTGGCTCATGGGTCTCACAAAGCCCGCCAAGCCTTTAGCCGGCCAACAGAGACGGGCAAAATGTCAGCCACATCCACGGTGTGGCGGCGGCAGCACCTATCACCAGGAGGTGATCAACGCAAAGGGTCAGGCGATTCTTGAGTCACTCCCCGTCAAGAACATCGTTCACCGGGTCAATCCGGACGGCACATATCGCTGGTACCACTACGTCCCCGTCACCTGCGCCTATGGAAGATCAGTGGCCATCGTCCCGCTCTTCCACGACCCTCGGAAGAACTCCGGGGCTCCCCTGATCGCGAATCGCGGAGAGTACTTCAGGGCCTTTCCTGTCGACACACCCCAGCACGACCACCTCTACACAAGGCGTTCCGACACCGAGTCCCTTCACAACCAGATCAAGAGGCACTTTCCCAAGATGCCCGCCTACGGCGTAGCCGCGCAGGGCCTGTACATCTTGGGCCTGGTCATCGCCCAGAATTCAATGACTCGCGCTCAGACCCTGCGGCGCGACGGCAAGCCCAGTGCCCTGGGTGAATCACCTTGACAGGAACGCCTCCAGCCCGATCTGTAAGAACTGCCCTGCCAGGGGCGCAGCACGCCCTTTAGGGGACGCTGACGGTCCTCAACTGTCGCCTTCGTCGCAGTCAGCAGGACGACACGCTCAAAAGAGCGAGAACTCAAGCCGCTACCCTTGAAGGACGGGTTCTGAACGAAGTTTTCTCCCAGATTTCGGCCAGGACCCCCGGGTCGCTAGCTCAATGGTAGAGCTGCGGACTTTTAATCCGTAGGTTGCCGGTTCGAGCCCGGCGCGACCCACATTGTGACCGTCATCTCAAGGCACCGCTCGCGGTGGAGTTGTGCGCCAGGCGAGACCGCGATGGGAGAGATGGGGTCGAGACGAATCAACTGTGCGAGGATCCCGTCGTGAAGGCAGTCGACGTCGCACGCCTCGAGCGCCAGGAGCTCTGCGATCTCTTCCTGGAGGTGGGGCCGGACGCTCCTACCCTCTGCGCTAGATGGACGACGCGTGATCTCGCGGCGCATCTCGTCGTGCGCGAGTCGCGTCCGGATGCTGCCGTGGGCATCATCGTGAAGCCGCTCGCGGGATACGCCGACTCCGTGCAGGCAAAGGTGGCGACGCGCCAGTGGTCCGAGCTCGTGCGCGATGTGCGCACGGGCCCTCCGCTGCTGTCTGTCTTCCGCCTGCCCGGCGCCCAAGGGCTTGCCGATCCATTCGAGTTCGTGATCCACCACGAGGACGTGCTCCGAGCCCGGCCCGGCTGGGTCCCGCGTGCGCTGCCTACTGCCGAGCAGGACGTGCTCTGGCAGCGCCTCGCGCGCGCCGCTCGCCTGCTAGCACGCTCGAGCCCGGTGGGCGTCGCACTGCGCCGCAGCGACACCGGGGAGATGTCCATCGCCAAGGCCGGCACTCCGTCGGTCACCCTGATCGGCGAACCGCTCGAGTTGGTGCTGCGCCTCTACGGCCGTAGTGAATGCGTCGTAGACGTCGAGGGCCCGGCGGATGCCGTGGCTCAGTTCGAGTCCGCACGTTTCGGTGTTTAGGCGGGGAAATCCCGCACCCGTAGCATCGTCGCGTGACCTCTCCTGATCCCCGCACCGGCCGGCTTGCCCGGCTGGTCGACTCGGACGCCTTCAACCTCGCCATTGCCGGCGTGATCGTCATCAACGCGATCGTGCTCGGCCTGGAGACCTTCCCCTCCGTCATGGCCTCGTACGCCGACCAGCTCATCCTCGCCAATGACATCTGCTACGGCATCTTCGTCGTGGAGCTGGTCCTGCGTTTCGCGTCTTATGGCAGGCGTCCGCAGGACTTCTTCAAGAGCGGTTGGAATGTCTTCGACCTCATCATCATCGGCGGCGTCTGGATCCCGGGTGTGCGCGAAAACGCCACGTTGCTGCGCATCCTGCGACTCGCCCGCATCGCCCGACTCCTACGCTTCCTGCCCGATGCGCGTGTGCTCATCGCAACGGTCGTGCGCTCGATCCCGCCGCTGGCCAGCATCGTCGTGCTCACCTTCCTCATTCTCTTCATCTACGGCATGGTCGGCTGGGCGCTCTTCAGTGAAGAGCTTCCGGAGTCGTGGGGCACCATCACACGAGCGATGCTCACGCTCTTCATCCTGCTGACCCTCGAGAACTTCCCGACGTATCTTGAGGAGGCGCTCGCCGTCACGCCATGGGCCACGCTCTACTTCGTGTCCTACGTCCTCGTCGCGGCGTTCGTCATCTTCAACCTGCTCATCGGCATCATCATCAGCTCGATGGAGAGTGCGCGTGAGCGCGAGGCACTCCGCGAGGCGAAGGAGTCCGGGATCACGGGGGATGCCGTCGCTCGAATCCATGAGATCCGCGAGGCCCTCGACGCGCTCGAGGCCGACGTCCAGATCCTCCGGGATCGCGACAAGGGCTCCCGGGAGTAGCGTCTGCCCATGCCGCTCGTCGCCGGAGTTGATTCCTCCACTCAGTCCGTCAAGGTCGTCGTGCGCGACGCCGAGACGGGCGACCTCGTCCGCGAGGGCCGCGCCACGCACCCGGATGGCACTGAGGTCCATCCCGATCACTGGTGGTCGGCGCTGGAGGCAGCGAGCGACGGCCTCCTCGGTGGGGTCGAAGCGATGGCGGTGGCAGCCCAGCAGCATGGGATGGTCGCCCTCGATGACGCGGGCGAGGTGGTTCGCCCGGCCCTACTTTGGAATGACACGCGCTCGGCGCAGGATGCGGCAGACCTTGTCGCCGAGTGGGGTGGTCCGCAGGCGTGGGCCGATGCGGTCGGCAGTGTCCCGGTCGCTTCCTTCACGATCTCCAAGGTGCGCTGGCTCGCGCGCCAGGAGCCGGAGCTCGCGGCGCGCGTCGCGCGCGTGCTGCTGCCGCACGACTGGCTCACGTGGCGACTCGCGGGTCGACCTGCCGAATCCACTACCGACCGCGGTGACGTCTCGGGCACCGGCTACTGGTCGCCCGCGGCCGGCGACTACCGACTCGACCTGCTCGAACTCGCGTTCGGCCGCGCCTACGACGTCCCGCGCGTCGCTGCTCCCCATGAGGTCGTTGGGGAGACGTCGGGGGGCATCGCCCTCGCACCGGGCACCGGCGACAACATGGGGGCCGCCCTCGGCGTCGGGGCGCTTCCCGGCGACGTCGTCGTCTCGCTCGGCACCTCGGGCACCGCCTTCGCCGTCGCCGATGCCCCCACCGCGGATCCCAGCGGCCAGGTGGCGGGCTTCGCCGACGCGACCGGTCGCTTCCTGCCGCTCGTCTGCACCCTCAACGCAGCACGTGTGGTCTCGGCTGCAGCCGCGATGATCGGCACGGACATCGACGGTGCGACGCGACGTGCACTCGAGGCCGCGCCCGGCAGTGGAGGCCTCGTGCTCCTGCCCTATCTCGATGGAGAGCGCACGCCCAACCTGCCGGACGCATCCGGCTCGATACTCGGTCTGACGCGAGATGCCATGACTCCCGGCAATCTCGCACGGGCCTCGATCGAGGGGATGCTGTGCGGCTTGGCTGACGCGGTCGATGCGCTGAGAGCACAGGGAGTTGTGCCCGCCCGCATCATGCTCGTCGGTGGCGCGGCAGCGAATCCCGCCGTACAGGAAGTCGCGACTACCGTCTTCGACCTGCCCGTCGTCGTTCCGCCGCCGGGGGAATACGTCGCCGATGGTGCTGCGCGCCAGGCCGCGTGGGCCCAGCTCGGCGGGGCCGAGCCGCCGGCCTGGGTCCTCGCCGGCGAAGTCGTGCGGGACCCGGCTCCGGTGCCGTCGATCCGCGAGGCCTACGCCGCGGCCCGGCGTACGGTCCACGGCTCCTGAGGCTCGGCACCCTGATCCCTGCGTGGCGTGACGAATTCGTTATCCATTCGGCCACTCCCCGGTATTGCGCAGGTCACTCCCCGGCCATATGTTCGCGCTGACAACAATTCCCGGGGGTTCCCCGGGCCTGAGGCAAGGGGACTGCGTGGCCGACTACACCCCGACTCCCGAGGACCGCTTCGCCTTCGGCATGTGGACCATCGGGCACCCGGGCCGCGACCCCTTCGGCGACGCCACGCGTCCTGCGATCGACCCGGTCGATTACGTCAAGGGCCTCGCCGACATCGGCGCCTGGGGTGTGAGCTTCCACGACGACGACCTGATGACCTTCGGCGCGCCCGAGTCCGAGCGTCGCGCGCAGCTCGACCGCTTCAAGAAGGCGCTCGACGAGACCGGGATCGTCTGCTCGATGGCGACGACCAATCTCTTCTGGCACCCGCTCTT
>JBIKKK010000099.1:0-7591 GCA_044360385.1 Candidatus Nanopelagicales bacterium | reverse complement strand
CTCAACGACGTGGAGCAGGCCCCGAACTGCCGCGCGCCACAAGCCGGGTCTCAACCTGGCGATGCACCGAGTCCTTAGCCGGATGTGAAATGCGATCCGTGAGGAGGTCTGCCGCTGCCCGGCCCATGTCCGCGAGAGGCTGGGCCACAGTCGTGAGGTCGAGGGAGTCGAGCAGTCGCATGCCGTCGTAGCCCACGACCGAGACATCGACGGGCACGCGCAGTGCGCGAGCACGCAGTGCAGCGAGCGCTCCGATCGCGGCGAGATCATTGGCGACCACGAGCGCCGTGGCACCCGCGTCGACCGCCCTATCAGTGCCGGCGTACCCGCCCTGCTCAGTGAACGCTCCGTCGACCACCAGCGGTTCGAGGCCATGGGCCAGCATCGCTTGCTCGTAGCCGGCACGCCGCTCCCGCGCGATGCGGTTGTCGCCGCCAGAGACGTGGGCGATGCGCGCGTGGCCGAGGCCCACGAGGTGCTCCACCGCGAGTCGCGCACCCGCGCAGTCATCGCCGGCCACGGAGTCGAGCCCAGGGATGCCCTCGGTGCGCCACGTCACGACCACGGTCGGCACCTCGGCCGCGATGGCTGTCAGGTCCTCATCCGAGAGTCGGTGCGCGATGAGCACCAGACCCTCCACGCGCGACTCGAGGAGGCGCGTGATCTCCGTGCGCTCCGTCGCGGGGTCTGCATTGCCCGTGACCAGGAGGGTGGAGTAGCCATGCCCGCGCACCGCTTCCTGCACACCGTCGAGGATCTCCGCGAAGACCGGATTGTGCAGGTCGAGGATATGGACGCCGATGGTGTGAGTGCGCTGGCGCACGAGGCTGCTCGCCGTGCGATTGGGTCGGTATCCGAGCTCATCGGCCGCCGCGAGGATTGCCTCGCGGCTCGCAGGCGCGACCTTGGGAGAACCCTGCAGCGCCAAAGACGCGAGCGACTTGGATACGCCGGCACGGGCAGCGACGTCGTGCAATGTGGGTCGACGGCCCACGGAGGTCTTCATGTCACCCAACCTCGGATACATGGACGACGCGGCCCTCGCGAGCCGACACCTCGCAGGCGATGGCAGCTGCCAAAGCTGCCCGCGAGGACGCGGGCGGACAGGGGTTCGCGCGCTCCCCTCGCACGAAGTCGACGAATGCACTCGTCTCTGCGGTGAAGGCCGCACGGAATCGATCCATGAAGCCGAAGTACGGCGTGACGGTGTCGGGGTCGATGCCCCCGAGATAAGCGGGAAGGATTTCCGGCTCGACACCGGCCTCCGCCGCGCGGATCGGCACGCGGTGGTCCAGGCCGGCGGACACCGAGTCCAGGGACCCGAAGGCTTCCATGCGGATGTCGTGGCCCACCGGATCGTGTCGCGTCCCGCTGATGAGCACGGGCACACCGCTCTCCAGGGTGAGATGCACGGCGACGACGTCGTGGTCGTCAGCGGCGGCGTAATCCGGATGGTGACGTACCGTGCCGGTGGCATAAACGGTAGCGATCTCGGCGTCCCCCATCCATCTCGCCAGGTCGAGATCGTGCACGAGCATGTCACGGAATGTCCCCCCGCTACCGGCGATGTAGTCCGCACTCCCCGGCGTCATGTCGTGGGCTGTCAGCGTCATCGTGTAGAGCACGCCGAGCCGGCCTGACTCGATGGCATCCCGGATACGACGTATGCCGACGTCGAATCGTCGCTGGAAGCCGATCTGCATGGGTGCATCGATCGACGCCGCGATCAGCGCATCAGTCTCGGCAAGCGTCATCGCCAGCGGCTTCTCGACCAGCAGCGGCTTGCGGCGATGGGCCAGAGCAGTGATGAGCTCGGCGTGGGTATCGGTGGCCGTCGTGACGGCGTAGGCATCGGCGTCAGGCCACTCGCCCCACGGCGCGGTGGTCACCCGGACATCCGTGCCGCCCACCCTGGCCGCGAGCTCCTCGGCGCGATCAGGATTGCGGTTAGTGATGATGATCTCGTCTGCCCGGCCGTCGGCGACCAGGTCCTCGGCTCGGATGACGCCCATGCGCCCGGCCCCCACGACGACGATCCGCATCGGCTGCATCCTCTCTCTTCGCCCCGGGAACTCCGGAGCCACGGGTAGGCGGCGAACCTCGGGTCGAAAGTGCGCTGGCACGGCACCCTTATCCCAAAGTTCGGCCCGTTCGACTCGAGGCGCCCCGGGATTTCCCCGAGGAGGTCCCTTGCCCCTCGCGAGGGAGTGTGCCACGATTTCCCCCGGAATTGGAACGTTCCAATCGCCCAGTGGATACGGGCGGCGAAACGGCGTTCCCCACGCTCCACACGACCTCGCGGCACATCTCGCCGCGCGTCTTGCCCGGGAGATCCATGTCCACGTTCCTCGAACGAGTCGCCAGCGCCCCGATCTCGTGGGGCATCTGCGAGGTTCCGGGCTGGGGGGAGATGCTCCCCACTCCTCGCGTGCTCACCGAGATGTCCGGACTCGGACTGCCCGCCACGGAGCTTGGCGCGCCCGGCTTCCTGCCGACCTCACCCGAGGACGTCAAGGCCGAGCTCGCGAAGTACGACATGACGCTCATCGGCGGCTTCACCCCCGTCGTGCTGCACGATCCCGCGATGCGCGAGTGGACGATCAACGAGGCACGCCGCGTGGCCGATCTCTTCCAGCGCGCGGGCGCGACGGAGTTCATTTCCGCGATCGTGATGGATCCAGACTGGTCCATCCCGCGCCCGCTCAACGCCGACGAGCGCAAGCACATGATGGAGATGTTCGGGATCATCGACGAAATCTGCGCCGAGCACGGCCTCCATCAGGTCCTGCACTCCCACGTGCAGACCGTGGTGGAGACCAAGGACGACATCGACATGGTGCTCGAGGGCTGCGACGTCGGCTTCTGCCTCGACACTGGGCACATGGCCATCGGCGGCCAGGACCCGGTCGAGTTCGCGAAGCAGGCCTTCGACCGCGTGGGCCACGTCCACCTGAAAGACGTCAACCTCTCCCTCGTCCCGCCAGTCCTCTCTCGCGAGAAGTCGATCATGGCCGCCACTCAGGAGGGCCTCTTCACCCCGCTCGGCCAGGGAGATGTCGATATCGCGGGTGTCGTCGAGGCACTGGAGTCGCGAGGCTACGACGGCTGGTACGTCATCGAGCAGGACACCGCGATCACCGACGGCCTCCCCGCGGAGGGCGAAGGACCCATCGAGCAGGTCGTCACGTCACTCGATTACCTGCGCGAGGTCGTCGCGCCGCGCGTGAGCAAGTAGATGTCGATCCCGGAGGTCGTCACCGTCGGTCGGGTGAGCGTCGACCTCTACGCGCAGCAGGAGGGTGCAAGCTTCCTCGAGCCGCAGACCTTCGCCAAGTCAGTGGGGGGCTCGCCCACCAATGTCGCGGTTGCCGCTGCCCGCCTGGGTCACCGTGCCGCGGTCGTCACCAAGGTCGGCGAGGGAGCCCTGGGCGACTACGTGCGCACCCAGCTCGACTCGTGGGGAGTGGATACGGCGTACGTCGGGACGGGCGACGGGCAGACACCGGTGGTGCTCGCCGCGCTCGACCCGCCCGAGGATCCGCAGATCGTCTTCTACCGGGGAGTCGCGGCGCCAGACACGCAGGTGACCACCTCCGACGTGCCCGTCGAAGTCATCCGCGAGTGCCCGGTGCTGTGGGTCTCCTTCGGTGCGCTGGCCCAGGGCAGCACCGCCGACGCCTGCCAAGACTGGCTCGACCTGCGCGACCGGCGCGCCGAGGTCGTCCTCGACCTCGACTACCGCCCAAGCATGTGGCCCGACCGCGACGCCGCCCACGAGGTCGCTCTCGCTGCGGTCCGCCGCTCCACCGTCGTCGTTGGCAACCGCGTCGAGTGCGAGGTCGCCATCGGCGAGACCGATCCCCAACGCGCTGCAGATGCGCTCCTAACAGAAGGGGTGCGACTTGCCATTGTGAAGCGAGGCGGCGACGGCGTACTCCTCGCAACCGCTGAGGACCGGTGGACCATCCCGCCGCTGCCTATAGACGTACTCTGCGGGCTTGGCGCCGGAGATGCATTCGGCGGTGCGCTCGTCCACGGCCTGCTGTCCGGGTGGACCGTGCCCGAGATCGGCATGTTTGCCAACGCGGCAGGCGCCTACGTCGCGACCAAACTCACCTGCGCTGATGCCATGCCGACAATCGAGCAGGTCGAGGACATGATGGCTAGAGAGGATTCCTGATGCTGGATCGCAATCACTACCGGGCCCTGTGCGAGGCGCGGATCTTCCAGCCGGCCGCGCTGCAGCGTGCTCTGCGCTATCGCGCACGCCGCACCCTCGCCGGCGATGACGGCAACCTGCTCATCCTCGCGGCGGACCACACCGCGCGCGGCATGCTCGCGGTCGCGGGAGATCCGCTTGCGGTCGCCGATCGCTACACCCTGCTCGACAACCTCATGCGCGGACTCTCGGTGCCCGGGGTCGACGGGGTCATGGCGAGCGCCGACATCCTCGAGGAGCTGGCCTGGCTGGGCGCCCTCGACGGGCGCCTGGCGATCGGCACCATCAACCGCGGCGGCATCAAGGGCGCGCTGTGGGAACTCGACGACCGGATCACGGCGTACGACCCCGATCACATCGCCTCGGCAGGCCTCGACGGCGGCAAACTGCTCCTGCGGATCGAATTCACGGACCCGGGAGTAGCGCGAACGATTGAGATGTGCGGCGAGGTCGTCACGAAGTTGTCGGACCAGGGTCTCGCCTGCATGGTGGAACCGCTGCCGTATCTCAAGGACGAGGCGGGGCGCTCCTACCTCGACACCCGGGACGAGGAACTCATCCGCGTGGTGTCCATCGCGTCGGGCCTCGGATCGAGCAGTGCTTACACCTGGCTCAAGATCCCCGCGACTAAGCGGATCGCCGAGGTGGCCGCGGCCACCACCATGCCGATCCTGCTTCTCGGCGGTGACCCGGGTGAGCAGGCGGGCGAGGTGATCGCCGGCTGGGAGCAGGCCATGCGCGAGCCCAATGTGCGCGGGCTCATCCCAGGACGTGCCCTGCTCTATCCGCACGACGGGGATGTCGAAGGCGTCGTAGCCACGGCGGCCCGGATCGTCCACGGAGGTGGCTCATGAGCCACCGACCCAGCAGTGACGGAGGTGGGTCATGACATCGACTTGGTATCGGCCGCACGGCTCGCTCGCGCACGCCCACGGGCCCATGTCCATCACTGCCGAGGAGGCGGGCTGGGCCTACAGCGGCCTCACCGTGATTGATCGCGACCATGCGATGGACCTCGGCGATCGCGAGGCAGTGGTCCTCCCCCTGTCCGCGCGCGACGTCACTGTGACGATCACCACCGGTGACAGTGAGGCGGCGTACACGCTCGCAGGTCGGGACGGCGTCTTCGCGGCGGTGAGCGACTGGGTCTACGTCCCGCGCGGGAGCCGGCTGGAGCTCAGCGATGTCACCGGTGAGGTGGCAATTCTCACCGCGAAGGCCCGCTCCGACCATCCGGCCAGCTACACGTCGGCGAACGACGTGCCCGTCGAGGTGCGCGGCGGTGGGCGTGCGACGCGCCAGGTGACCAACATCGCCACTCCCGACTCCTTCTCCGGTGCCGATCGCATCAACGTGTGCGAGGTCATCACACCAGGAGGCAACTGGTCGAGCTGGCCGCCGCATCGCCACGACGGCATCGGTGACTGCCCGACCACCAACGAGGAGATCTACTACTTCCGCATCGGCAAGCAGGAGTCGCTGCACGGTGATCCGGAAGGCACCGGCCTCTTCCGCGTCTACACCGTCGACGGCAGCGTCGACGAGACGGTGACGATCCGTGATGGCGACACCTACCTCGTGCCCGAGGGCTACCACGGGCCCACGGCGGCCGCGCCGGACTATCCGATGTACTTCCTCAACGTCCTGGCCGGGCCCGGAGAGGACCGCACGATGGCATTCTGCGACGACCCGAACCACCACTGGATCCGCGGCACCTGGACGGACACGGATCCCCGACTGCCGATGACCTCGGCCGCAGGGAGGATCCGATGAAGCGCATCGGCATCGCCGTACTCGGACTGGGCTGGATGGGGCAGGCCCACTCACGCTCCATGCTGCGCATCCCCTCGCTCTTCCCCGACCGCAGCTTCCAGCCCGAACTCGTCGTCTGCGCAGACACCGAGGCTGAACGGCGCGAGCGCGCGGTGCGCGACTTCGGCTTCGCGCGCGCGACCGCCGACTGGGCCGAGGCTGTCGCCGCTCCCGATGTCGACGCCGTGTGGGTCACCGCGCCCAACATGCTTCACGTACCGATGATTGAGGCCGCCGCCGCCGCGGGGAAGGCGATCTTCAGCGAGAAGCCGATCGGCGGCACTCCCGCGCAGACCGTGCAGGCCTACGCCTCGGCGACGAAGGCCGGCGTCCTCACCGGTGTCGGCTACAACTATCTCTGGTCGCCGCTGGTGCTCCACGCACGCGAGCTCATCTCCTCGGGTGTGCTCGGCGAGATCACCCACTACCGCGGTCGCTTCCTGTCGATGTACGGCTCCGACGAGATGGGCCTGCTCACCTGGCGCTTCAAGCTGGCCGAGGGCGGCTACGGCGTGAGCTCGGACATCCTCAGCCACTCGGTGTCACTCGCGCATGCGCTAGTCGGACCGATCGCCGAGGTGGTCGGCATGCAGCACACCGTCATCACCGAGCGACCACTGCCGCAGGGAGCGGCAAGCCACTATGGGCGCGGCAACCCCGGCGATCCCACCGGACCGGTGGAGAACGAGGACTTCGCCTCTATGCTGTGCCGCTTCACCAGCGGTGCGACCGGCACCTTCGAGACCTCGCGCACGACGATCGGGCCGGAAAGTCAGAACGCCTTCGAGGTCTACGGCACCAAGGGCGCCCTGGCGTGGAACTTCGAGCGCCTCAACGAGCTGCAGTACTACCGGCATGATCCGTCGAGTAAGGAGACGGGCTGGACCACGATCTTCGGTGGCGACCGCTTCCCCTACCACGGTGCATTCGTGCCCGGGCAAGCCAATGCGATCGGATTCGAGGACATCGTCGCGACCGAGGATCTCGCATTCCTCAAGGCACTGGCCACGGGCGGAACCTTCAACCCCGGCTTCCGCGAGGCCGTCGATATCGTCAGCGTGCAGCAGGCCCTCATCACCTCGTGGGATTCCCGCCGATGGGAGCCGGTCGTCGACCTGGGAGCAAGCGTATGAGGATCACCACCGCTGAGGCGATCGTCCGCTACCTCATCGCGCAGCGCGTGATCATGCAGCCCGTACCCGGTGGCCATACTGAGGAAGCACCCCTCTTCCCCGGAGTCTTTGCGATCTTTGGCCACGGCAATGTCACCAGCCTCGGCCACTCCCTCGAGATGCACCGCGATGAGCTGCCCACCTGGCGCGGCCAGAACGAGCAGGGCATGGGCCTCGCGGCAGCGGCGTACACCAAGGCGAAGCGCCGCCAGCAGATCATGATCGCGACCTCATCGATCGGCCCTGGCGCGACCAATATGGTGACTGCGGCGGGCATGGCGATGGCTAATCGGCTGCCAGTGCTCTTCATCGCCGGCGACACCTTCCACTCGCGCCTTCCCGATCCGGTGCTGCAGCAGGTGGAGCACTTTGGCACGCCGTCCACGAC
>JBIKKK010000098.1:0-7602 GCA_044360385.1 Candidatus Nanopelagicales bacterium | reverse complement strand
CTCGCGAGCGTCCCCTTACGCGTTCGAAGGAACCGCCCGTGGATCTGTACGAGTACCAGGCCAAGTACCTCTTCGATGCCCACGGCGTGCCCGTGACGCCGGGAGAGGTGTGCGCCACTCCCGACGCCGCCCACGAGGCGGCGCGCAAGATCGGCTCGGCCGTGGTCGTCAAGGCCCAGGTCAAGACCGGAGGTCGCGGCAAGGCCGGGGGCGTGAAACTCGCGACAACCCCTGACGAGGCCCAGGCTCGAGCCGAGGACATCCTCGGCCTCGACATCAAGGGTCACGTCGTACGCCGTGTGCTCGTCACCGAGGCGACCGACATCGCCGAGGAGTACTACGTCTCCTTCCTCCTCGATCGAGCGAACCGCGCCTTCCTCGCCATGGCGAGTGTCGAGGGCGGCGTTGACATCGAGGAGGTTGCCGCTACGCGGCCGGAGGCGCTTGCACTCGTGCGCATCGACGCGATCACAGGAGTGGACGAGTCAGTCGCTGCCCGGATCGCGGATGAGGCGGGCTTCCCCGCTCATATTCGCGAACAGGTGATCGCCATCCTCGTCCGCCTCTGGGATGTGCTGGTCAAGGAGGATGCCACGCTCGTCGAGGTCAATCCGCTCGTGCTCTCCTCGGACGGGCGCGTGCTGGCCCTTGACGGCAAGGTCACGCTTGATGACAACGCCCACTATCGCCACGCGTCACATGCCGATCTCGTCGACAAGGAGGGGACCGACCCCATCGAGTTGCGCGCCAAGGAGTTCGACCTCAACTACGTCAAGCTCGACGGCGAGGTGGGCATCATCGGCAACGGTGCCGGACTCGTCATGAGCACCCTCGACGTCGTCGCGTATGCCGGTGAGGAGTTCGGTGGCGTGCGCCCCGCCAACTTCCTCGACATCGGCGGGGGCGCCAGTGCAGAGGTCATGTCCAACGGTCTCGACATCGTGCTCAACGACCCTGACGTGCGCGCTGTCTTCGTCAATGTCTTCGGAGGCATCACGTCGTGTGACGCGGTGGCCAACGGAATCGTTCAGGCAGTGGGCGCACTCGCTGACCGCGGCACGCCTGTGACCAAGCCGATCGTCTGTCGCATCGATGGCAACAACGCCATCGAGGGACGCAGGATCCTCACGGAGTTCAACCACCCGCTCGTCGAGATGGTGGAGACGATGGATGACGCTGCCCGTCGCGTCGCGCAGTTGGCCGGAGGTGCCGCATGACGATCTGGCTGGATGCAGATAGCCGCATTCTCGTGCAGGGCATGACGGGCTCCGAGGGCACCAAGCACACGCGTCGGATGGTCGCGAGTGGAGCGCAGGTCGTCGCCGGCGTCACGCCCGGCAAGGGTGGCCAAGAGGTCGACGGCATCCCGGTCTTCGGAGATGTCGGCGAGGCCATGGCCGCCACCGGTGCCAATGTGAGCGTGGTCTTCGTCCCGCCGCGATTCGCCAAGGCAGCGGTCGAAGAAGCGGTCGACGCGGCAATCCCGCTGTGTGTTGTCATCACCGAGGGCATTCCCGTGCACGACACCGCACAGTTCTTCCAGTACGCCGTCAATGCGAGCTCGACGCGGATCATCGGCCCCAACTGCCCGGGGATCATCTCTCCCGGCATTTCCAACGCAGGCATCATCCCGTCCGACATCACTGGACCGGGACCCATCGGACTCGTCTCGAAGTCCGGCACGTTGACCTACCAGATGATGTATGAGCTCAATGACATCGGCTTTTCCACGTGCGTGGGAATCGGCGGCGATCCGATCATTGGCACGACCCATATCGACTGTCTTGCGGCGTTCGAGGCGGATCCCGCGACTGAGGCAATTGTCATGATTGGCGAGATCGGCGGCGACGCCGAGGAGCGCGCTGCGGCCTTTATCGCTGATCACGTCACCAAGCCCGTCGTCGGCTATGTGGCGGGCTTCACCGCCCCGGAGGGCAAGACGATGGGTCACGCGGGCGCCATCGTCTCGGGTTCATCGGGCACGGCGGCAGCCAAGAAGGAGGCCCTCGAGGCCGTAGGTGTGCGCGTGGGCCAGACCCCGAGCGAGACCGCACGGCTCATGCGCGCTCTCCTGCGGGGCTGATTCCCTCTCTGCGGTAACGGCTGATTCTCCTGGGACTCCCGATGCCCGCGTGCCGTTACGGGGGCGGGGCGTCTTTGGCTGACAGTCTTATCCGGTGAGTCTCACCGCGCGTTCCGGCAAGCCCACAAGGGGCGGCTCTGTCGACCCGGCGGGCCAAGCGGGGCAGGCGCCCTCAGCGCCACTGCCCCTCGTGGTGGCCGGTGGCGCCGCGGGGGCGGCCGCAGCCGTCTTTAGCTATCTCGTCCTCGTCGTCATTGCTCTCGCGGCCTGGATGCTGGACCCATCCGGCTCGCAGGAGTGGACCCAGATGCTCGAGGTGGCTTCCGGTGCCTGGCTCGCGGGACTGGGCGCGGCCCCCACCGTGGCGGGGATCACCCTCACGCTGCTGCCTCTGGGATTCGCGTTGATCCCCGTCCTCGCGGTCATCGGCGCCGCGCGCTGGGCGTCGGACGCCTCCGCCGTGGCTCGCAGGGGAGAGGTCGCGGCGGTGGCAATCGCCCTCGGGATCAGCTTCGCGATCGTTGCCGCGGTTATCGCTTCGATGAGCCGCACCCTGGCGATCGCACCGCTTACCGCGGCACTGATCGGAGGACTGGGCGCGACCCTGATCGCGGCTCTCGTGGTCCTGCGCCGCGCCGGCCTGCTCTCCTTGGATGCACTGCCCGCCGGTGTGCGCGATGGCGCGGCAGCCGCTGGCGCTGCTCTTCTCAGCCTCATTGCGGTCGCAAGCGCAATGCTCGTCGTCGCCATCGTCGGCAATTTCGACGAGATGACCTCGCTGCTGGTCCAGCTCGACGCGGGACCTTCAGGTCTCCTCCTGCTGGCCGCACTCTCGCTCGGCTATCTCCCCTCGGCGGTGATGTGGTCGCTCGCCTACCTTCTCGGATCCGGTGTCACCGTGTCGGTCGGCACGGTGGTGTCTCCGTATGCCGAGACCACATCCGCAGCCCTTCCCGGCTTCCCTCTCCTCGCTGCGCTGCCCGGTCAGCCGCCGATGGGGGCGATGCTGCTCCCGCTCTTCGGAGTCGCGGCGGGCGTGATCGCAGGTCTGCTCTTACGTCGCCGCGGGCATGTCGGCCTGCGCGGCTGCCTCGTCTCGGGGGGCGCCGCCGTCACGACGGGAGCGGTGCTCGCGGTCGCGGCCTGGCTGGCGTCGGGATCACTGGGTGACACCACCCTGCGGGGGCTCGGTCCCGCCGCGCTCCCGGTGGCTCTCGCCGGCACTGTCCTCACCGCCCTCGGGGCGGTCGCTGTCACAGCGTGGCCGGCGAGGCGATCCGATGGCTAGCACCCTGCGTGCTCCGCGCCCTTCCGACTCCCGACAGGCCAAGTCGACCTTCACCCTTGCGCCGATGTCCCGACGCGTCGCGGGTGCCGCGATCGACTTCGCCCTCCTCATCGCCGCTGCCGGCATCATCGCGTCGGCACTCGAGGGCCTCACCGCTGGCGTCACACGCGTGCGCATCGATCCCCAATCGGGTGCGCGCACTATCGACGCGTCATTGACGTTGCCGACCTGGCTCCCGCTGGCGCTCCTCGTGGCGCTCACCGCCCTCTACACCATTCCGCTCATGGCGATCTGGGGTCGCACCCTGGGGGGTTGGGCCGTGGGCATCCGCTGCGTGCGCGCTGACGCGGGATCTCGACTGGGCTGGGCACTGTCGACTCGGCGATGGGTGGCTCTCTATGGTGCCGCTGGTCTGCTGTGCTTCGTCCCGGTGATCGGGCCGCTGGCCTGGCTCGTGACCCTGGTGGTGGGCCTGTCTCCCCTCTGGGACGGCACGCGACTCCTGCGGGGATATGCCGACCATCTCGCTGACGACGTCGTGGTCATGGCACGTTCGGGAGCGCCGAGGCGGCGATAGGGTCGCAGGGTGCGTGAGCGAATCGTCGTCCTCGTCTCGGGGGCCGGCACCAATCTTCACGCACTCATCGAAGCCGCGCACACGTCCTACGAGGTCGCCGGAGTAGTCGCGGATCGTGGTGGCATAGGTGGACTCGACCGTGCTGAGGCGGCAGGCATCCCCGGCGTAGTGGTCGATCCCGGGGCCTACCCCGATCGGTCGTCGTGGGACCGGGCACTTGCCACGGCGATTGCAGGATTCGATCCCTCGTGGGTCATCTGCGCAGGGTTCATGCGCATCATCGGCGCACCCGCACTCGAAGCCTTCCCCCTGCGCATCGTCAACACGCATCCGGCGCTGCTGCCGGCGTTCCCCGGCGCACACGGTGTGCGTGACGCGCTCGACTACGGCGCCAAGGTGACCGGATGCACCGTGCATCTCATCGATGAGGGAGTCGACACCGGCCCAATCCTCGCTCAGCGCGCAGTGGAGATCCACGAGGGCGACGACGAGACCAGCGTGCATGAGCGCATCAAAGTGGTCGAGCGGGAACTCCTCGTGGATATCGTGACCCGCCTGTGCGCGCTGGGCTGCACGGTGGACGGCAGGAAGGTGACCATCCCGTGACCGCTCAATCCGACCGCCGGCCCGTCCGGCGGGCCCTGGTCTCCGTCTACGACAAGTCCGGCCTTGCCGAGCTCGCCGCCGCCCTTGATGCGGCGGGTGTTGAGATCGTGTCGACGGGGTCAACCGCGGCCCGCATCGAGGAATCAGGTGTCGCGGTCACGGCGGTCTCCGATCTCACCGGCTTCCCCGAATGCCTGGACGGCAGGGTCAAGACCCTGCATCCCCGTGTCCACGCGGGGCTCCTCGCTGACATGCGCCTGCCCGATCACGTCGCGCAGCTCGAGGAGCTGGGCATTGCCCCCTTCGATCTCGTCGTCGTCAACCTTTACCCCTTCACCAGCACGGTGGCATCGGGTGCGAGTGCCGATGAATGCATCGAGCAGATCGATATCGGTGGGCCGGCGATGGTCCGTGCTTCCGCGAAGAACCACGCGAGCGTCGCGGTGGTGGTCGATCCGCGCAACTATGCGCGGGTGATCGAGGCCCTGAGCGTGGGGGGCTTCACCCTGGAGGATCGTCAGCGGCTTGCTGCCGAAGCTTTCGCTCATACGGCCTCATACGACGTCGCCGTCGCGACGTGGATGGGCAACGTCGTGGCACCCGATGGCTCCGGTTTCCCCACGTGGCTGGGGCAGGCGTGGGAGCGTCAGGCGGTCCTGCGCTACGGCGAGAACCCGCATCAGTCGGCCGCCGTGTACGCAGCGGATTTCTCGCGTCCCGGTCTGGCTCGTGCGGAGCAACTCCACGGCAAGGAGATGTCCTACAACAACTATGTCGATGCCGACGCGGCCTGGCGTGCTGCCTACGACCATGGGCAGCCGGCGGTCGCGATCATCAAGCATGCCAACCCTTGCGGGATCGCCGTCGGTGCCGACATTGCGGACGCCTACGAGAAGTCCTTCGCGACCGATCCTGTGTCGGCGTTCGGTGGTGTGGTCGCAGCCAACCGGCCTGTGACTGCGGCCATGGCCGAGGCGATGGCGGACGTGTTCACCGAGGTCGTCGTAGCGCCGGACTACGACGATTCCGCCTTGAGCATCCTCAGCGAACGCAAGGGCTTGCGGATTCTGCGTGCCCAGGCGCGCCCCGAGCGCGGCTGGGTGGACCTGCGCCCCATCTCGGGTGGGGTCCTGCTCCAGGGCGCTGACGATCTGCGCGCGGACGGCGACGATCCCGCCACGTGGCGCCTCGTCGCCGGATCGGCAGTCGACGCGGCGACGATGGAGGACCTTGCCTTCGCCTGGCGAGCCGTGCGTGCGCCGAAGTCCAATGCGATCCTGCTCGCCAAGGACGGTGCTGCAGTGGGCATCGGCATGGGCCAGGTCAACCGTGTTGATGCGGCTCGGCTCGCAGTGTCGCGTGCCGGCGAGGATCGCGCACGTGGTGCGGTGGGGGCGTCGGATGCCTTCTTCCCCTTCCCCGATGGCCTCGAGGTGCTCTTGGCCGCAGGGGTGCGCGCCATCGTCCAGCCTGGAGGATCCGTGCGCGACGAAGAGGTCATTGCCGCCGCCGAGGCTGCGGGGGCCAGCATGTACCTCACCGGCACTCGCCACTTCTTCCACTGACACGCGATGCCAGCGACGACGTGATGCAGGTGAGCAGCGGATTGCGCGGGCCTGCGTATGTCGCGGGGGTCACGGCCTTTGTCGTGGGTGCTCTCACTGCGCTGCAGTCGCGGGTCAATGGAGAGCTGGCCGATGTCACCGATAGCGGGTTGCAGGCGGCGATCGTCAGCTTCGGCTCGGGATGGATCCTCCTCACCGTGATCCTCCTGGCCAGCCCGGCGGTCCGTCGTGGCCTGGGTGCAGTCGGCAGGGGTGTGCGCTCAGGGAGTTTGCGCTGGTGGCAGGTGCTAGGGGGTCTGCTGGGGGGATTCTTCGTCGCGGTCCAAAGCGCCACGGTGCCGGTCATCGGCGTGGCGATCTTCACCGTCGCGGTCGTGGCCGGCCAGGTCTCCAACAGCATCGTCGTCGACCGCGTGGGGCTCGGGCCCGCCGGGCGCCAGGCGGTCACCCCGGCTCGCGTGACCGCCGCGATCCTGGCGCTCGTCGCCGTGATCGTCGCCGTGTCGGATCGACTTGGTGGAGGGGTGGAGGGATCCACCCTTGCGGTGCTCGCTGCGCTGGTGGCCGGATTGGCCATCGCCGTCCAGCAGGCCATCAACGGCCGAGTCGGCGCTGCTGCCAGCAACGCGTGGACCGCCGCCTGGGTCAACTTCACCCTCGGCACCATCATGCTGGGCGCGGTCCTGGGCCTTGCTTGGGCGTTTACGGAGTTCGACCCCGGCGTGCTCCCTCCTGGCCCGTGGTGGCTCTATATCGGCGGGACCATCGGTGTCCTCTTCATCGCGGCAGCAGCGTGGGTCGTGCAGCGTCTCGGTGTCTTGCTCTTCGCCCTGCTCACCATCACGGGTCAGCTCACGGGAGCCCTCACGCTGGATTGGGTTGCTCCAGCGGAGGGCGTCTCCTTCCACCTCACGCTTGTCGCAGGTGTGCTCCTTGCTGGCGTAGCCGTGGCGGTCGGCAGCCTCTCCTCGTGGGGTCCTCGCCTGCGCCGAACGGGACTTCACTAGGTTCGGCCCATGACTGCAACGATCCTTGATGGGAAGGCCACTGCGGCTGCAGTGAAAGTCGGGCTCGCGGCGCGTGTCGCCGTGTTGCGTGATCGCGGCATTGCGCCGGGGCTGGCGACAGTGCTCGTCGGAGACGATCCGGGCAGCCACGCCTATGTGGGCGGCAAGCACCGCGATTGCGCCGAGGTCGGCATCGCGTCCATTCGCGTGGACATGCCCGCTTCCGCCACCCAGGCCGAGGTGGAGGCCGAGGTGCGACGACTCAACGACGACCCGGCCGTGACGGGCTACATCGTCCAGCTTCCTCTTCCCAAGGGGCTTGACGGCAATCGTGTCCTCGAGATCATGGATCCAGCAAAGGATGCCGATGGCCTGCATCCGATGAATCTCGGGCGCCTCGTGCTGGGCATCGAGGCCCCGCTGCCGTGCACGCCCCGCGGCATCGTCGAGCTCCTGCGCGCCTACGACGTCCCGAT
>JBIKKK010000015.1:0-24270 GCA_044360385.1 Candidatus Nanopelagicales bacterium | reverse complement strand
CGCACCCGGCGCTGGCGCGTGGCCACCGGCACGCAGCGCACCGCCGTCCCGGTCGCACTCCGGCCGGGCGCCCGCATCGGCGCGATCGCCTGGCTCACCGGCCTCACCCTGCTTGCGCTCGGCGTGCCCCTCGTCTCGCTCATCCTGCGCATGCTGCAGGGCAGTCGCACCCCCCTCGATCCGCTCGAGTTGCTCACCGCCGCGCTGACGTCTCTCGGCGTCGCGCTTGCGGGTGCGATCCTCGCCGTGCTGCTCGCCTTGCCGGTCGGCATCCTCGCGGCGCGCTACCGCACGCGCTCGGTGCGCACGATCGAGACCGTCTCCTACACCGGACACGCACTGCCCGCCGTCGTCGTCGGCCTCTCGCTGGTCTTCCTCACGCTCGCGGTCTTCCCTGCGGCGTACCAGACGATCTTCATCCTCGCCTTCGCCTACGCCGTGCTCTTCCTGCCCAAGGCAATCGGTGCCACGCGCAGTGCGACTGCGGCAGTGTCGCCCGTGCTCGAGCAGACTGCGCGCACCCTCGGTCGCGGTCCGCTGCGCGCGTGGGCCGAGACCACCTTCCGCCTCACGCTCCCCGGTATCGCCGCGGGCGGCCTCCTCGTGCTACTCACCGCCATGAAGGAACTCCCCGCCACCCTCATGCTGCGCCCCACGGGTCTCGACACGCTTGCGACCGAGCTATGGAGCCGCACTGAGATCGCGGCGTATGGCTCGGCTGCTCCGTATGCGATCGCCCTCGTCGCACTCGCGGCCATCCCCGCGTGGCTGCTCAGCCGGGCGATGATGCGCACGCCTGCGGATACGGTAGATCCGTGAGACGGGGTGTGAAGCCGTGACGAGTGTCGACGTGCGCAGCCTCACGGCGGGCTACGGCGGCGAAGCGGTGCTCGCCGGGCTCGACCTGTCGGTGCCCTCGGGTGCTCTCGCCGCGGTGCTCGGTCCGAGTGGCTCCGGCAAGACCACCCTGCTGCGCGTGCTCGCCGGATTCCTCAAGCCCACCGCGGGCACGGTCCACTTCGGCGACCGACTCGTGGCGGGAGCGGGTGCGGGCTTCCCCCATGACTTCGTGCCGCCCGAGAAGCGCCGCATCGGCATCGTCCCGCAGGAGGGCGCGCTCTTCCCGCACCTCGATGTCTCGGCCAACGTCGGCTTCGGCCTTCCCCGGTCTTCTTCGTCGCGCGCTGATTCCGCGGCACGCATCGCGGAGGTGCTCGAGATGGTGGGCATGTCCGACTACGCCCACGCCCGTCCCGCCGAGCTCTCCGGCGGGCAGCAGCAGCGCGTCGCCCTGGCACGTGCCCTCGCGCCGCGGCCTGATGTCATCCTCCTCGACGAGCCCTTCACCGCACTCGATGCCGCGCTGCGTGTGCGGCTGCGCGCAGAGGTGCGCGAACTCCTGCGCGGCCTGGGCACGACCGCCATCCTCATCACGCACGATCAGGAGGAGGCCCTCTCCACGGCCGATCTCGTCGCAGTGCTGCGCGATGGGCGCATCGTGCAGGTCGGCACGCCCCTCGAGGTGTACGACGTACCCGCTGATCTCGATGTCGCGCGCTTCGTGGGCGACGCCGTGGAGTTGGCTGCCGTGTGCCGCGACGGTCGGGTGACGTGTGCGCTCGGTGACATCCCCGTGCACGCCGCCTCGTCCGCGGCTCGTGACGGTGATGCGGTGGTGGTGCTGCGGCCCGAGCAGCTCGTCTTGTCTTGCCCGGTTGAGCCTGATGGCCAGACGCTGAGCCTGCCGGGCAGCGGCATCGTGCGCGAAACGTCGTACCACGGCCACGACTCGCTCCTGCGGGTCAAACTCGCGGACGGCACGTGGATCCCTGTGCGCGTGCCGGGGGGCACTCCGCCGCCGAGGCCGGGCGAGGCCGTCGTCGTCGGCGTGACTGGCGCGGGCCGGGTCTACGTGCAGTAGTGAGTCTGGTGGCGACTACAGCGCTTACGCGCAGTAGTCGTCGATCTTGACCGCCTCGCCACCCAGCGCCTCGGCCACCTGCGCGGCCCCAATGCCGACGGTCGACAGCGTCACCGACAGCCACGCGTCACCGGTGGCCACCTCGAGGTTGCCTTGACCCTCGGGGATCTGGGCGCAGAGCTCGGCCTTGGCCTTGTCGATCTCGGCTGCGGACTCACCGACGATGACGACGACGCCCCCGGCCTCGCCCAGGGCGCAGGTCACCGCGGTCGCCGCGATGGCATCCTGCACCGGCTCACTCGAAGTCTCAGTGCAGTCGATGCCCGCAGACTCGAGCTTGGGCACGACCTCATCGGCCGTGAGTGGGGCTGCAGAGCTTCCGCATGCCGTCAGTGCAAGCCCAGCGATAGCGATGCCGATTCCGATGAGGTAGGGACGCATGGGGGTCACTTTAGCCGTTGCACGGAAAACGACCGCTCGTCTGACTTCCCAAGGTTGAGAAGTCAAGCGAACGGTCGTTTCCCGATGGTGCTGATCTGAAGCCAGGTCAGGAGGCGCGGACCGCCGTCGGGTTGCCGACTCCGGAGATGCACATCCCGAAGTGGCGCACCTTGCCGCCAGCGGGAATCCGGGCACCCCAGCTCGGCGCCTTCACGGCGACCACGGGGCCGACCTTCGCGACCGTGCCGCTCCAGGACTGCGTGATGGTCGTCCCCGCTGCCAGCGTGAAGCTCGCGGTCCAGGTCGACACCGCCTTGGTCGTCGGATTGGCGATCTCGAGGGTGTAGCAGGCACCGTTCCGCCACTTCGAATCCACCGTGAAGCGCGCCGTGAGTCCGCTGACCGGTGTGGGCGTGGGCGTCGGTGTGGGTGTGGGCGTCGGCGTGGGCGTCGGCGTCGGCGTCGGCGTGGGTGTGGGCGTCGGAGTGGGTGTGGGTGTGGGTGTGGGCGTCGGTGTGGGTGTGGGTGTCGGTGTCGGCGTCGGCGCTGCCGCATTACGCGTCGCGCAGTAGCCGAAGTTTGTCGGACTGCCGGCCTTCACCATGTGATTCCACGCGGCTCCGCCGACGCTCACCGTGCCGTCGGGCTGGGTCGTGCGCACGCCGTTCCACAGGTCCGTGACGGTGATCCCCTTGGGCAGATCCACGCGCCAGTGCTTGTCCGTCGTCGACGTGGTCGCCACGATGACGTCGGTGCAGTAGCCCACGCCCCAATCGCTGGTCACGATGGTCGTCGCGGTCACACCCTCGGTGATGCCGGGCATCGTCGGCGTCGGCGTCGGCGTCGGAGTGGGCGTGGGGGTCGGTGTCGGCGTGGGTGTCGGCGTGGGTGTCGGTGTCGGCGTGGGTGTCGGCGTCGTCGATGCGCCCATGAGATCGCGCAGCAGCGCCATCTTGTCGGTGTGCACGGTCCGCCAGTCGTCGGTGAGCACGCCACCGGTGTCGCCGGAGTTGGGGTTCCACGACCAGAAGGTCCAGCTCATGCCCTTGGACTTCATGTACGCCGTGAACTGCGTGATCCAGCGGCCCTCGACAGTGGTAGGCGAGACGCTCTTGGCGCCGAATTCGCCGACGAAGATCGGGGCGATGCCCTGCTCGTGGATGTAGCCGAAGCCCTTCTGCCAACGGTCAGCGAGGATCGCCGCCATGTTGGGGTCCGAGAACCACGGCTGTGCGAAGACCCCGGGACCGTACTCGTGCGGTGAGTAGACGATCCGGTTGGCGACGTTCAGGCGCACGGGGTTGTTGCGCACGCCCTCGAGATTGCCGCCCCACCAGTGCCGGTCGAGCTGCTGTCCGCCGGCGACCGGGCCTTCGATGCCCTCGACGACGATGAGCACCTCAGGGTTGCGGGCGAGTACGGCGTTGCCTGCGCGCTCGGCGGCGCGACGCCAGTCGGTGGCACCGCCGGTGCCCCAGGTGGCGGGGCCGTGCGGCTCGTTCTTAAGATCGAATGCGACGACGTGATCGGCGTCGGCGTAGCGCGTCGCGAGCATCTGCCAAGTCGAGACCCAGTCGTCTTCGGTGAAGCCGGCCTGGCCGTACCAGAGGCCATCCATGAAGCCGTCATTCGCCTGCGAGTGGTTGTCGAGGATCACCATGAGTCCGAGGCGACCGGCTTCGGCGATGACGGCGTCCATCACCTGCAGGGGTGTCTTGCCCTGGAGGTCGGCATTGCGGCCGCCGCCGTAGTCGATGCCCGAGGTGGTCGTACCGCGCATCGCCTGCAGGGAGAAGGGCACGCGGATGGTGTTGAAGCCGAGATCATCGATCTGCTTGAGCATGTCCTTGTAATCACGCGTCCACAGCCCGTGTGGCGCCTGGTTGGACGTCTCGAGCCCGAACCAGTTGACCCCCTGCCAGATGACGGTGTCGCCGTCAGCGTCGATGATCCGATTGCCCTGGGTGCTGAGCGGGTAGTCGATATCGGTCGCGGGCGTCGGAGTTGGAGTGGGTGTGGGAGTCGGAGTGGGCGTCGGAGTGGGTGTGGGAGTCGGAGTGGGTGTGGGTGTCGGAGTCACCGTGCCGGAGGAGTCGAGCGTGACATCGGAGCATGAGTAGAAGGCCTCGGTCGAGTCGCTGCGCTGCCAGACGGTGTAGAGGATGTGGCGGCCCTGGCGTGCGGGCATGTCGACGCGCATCGTTGTGACGGGCTCCAGCGGGCGGAATCCGGTGTCGTGTACGAGCTCGAGGTCGGACCACTTCAGGGGCTTGGTGACGTCGAAGCCGGCCTTGGTGAGGTAGACGCGGAAGTAGCGCGTCGCGTGGGGAGCCGTGGACTCCCAGCGCAGCGTGTACTTGCCGTCGGCGTCGGGCCGCAGGTTCGTCGCCTTCCACTGGGTGGAGGGCGTGTCGAAGGCGGCGTACTTGCTGCGCCCTGCGCTGCAGAGCTGACCGTCCGGGACCAGCGCCTGATGGTTGCCGTTTGCTGCCGGCTGGTTGACCTCGGTCCAGTCGTAGAGCGCCTGCGGGTTGGCCTGCCACGCGGCCGCGCACATGGGTGAGTTGCGGTCTCCGTGGAAGCAGTCCCAGATACGGGAGGAGGGCAGGGACAGCGACCCGTGGGCTGAGGCCGGTGCGGCGATCACGACACCCGTGACGGCTGCTGCAGCCATCGCGATGAGTGAGGTGGCGATTGCGGTCGTGCGTCGCGCGGTGCGCATGAGTCCTCCGTGAGGATGGGGGAAGCTGTGGAACTACGGTCCCGGTACGAAGGTGTGCGTTGCGCGGTGGTTTCCTTAAACGTGCATCAGAAGTGCGCGTTTCCCGAATGCATGACGGGCAGGCCTCTCCGGGACCGTCCAATATGCCCTTGTGGAGTTCCATGCCAAGGTTCCTCTGACGTAGACCCGGCGGTTCGCTGGGCCCGCCGCGTCGCCCGCGGGATGGCCGCGGACTCCGCATAGACTGCCCCTGTGGCGCGCGGTGACGGCAGGCTCACGCACGATCTGGACCCGCAGGAGCGGGGACCTCAGGATGCCTGCGGCGTCTTCGGTGTCTGGGCCCCCGGCGAGGACGTCGCCAAGCTCACCTACTTCGGCCTCTATGCCCTGCAGCACCGCGGGCAGGAGTCGGCCGGCATTGCCGTGAGCGATGGCCGTCACATCGTCGTCTACAAGGACATGGGCCTCGTCTCGCAGGTCTTCACTGAGGCGAGCCTCGAGTCACTGCAGGGCCATCTCGCGATCGGCCACACGCGCTACTCCACGACCGGATCGAGTTGCTGGGACAACGCGCAGCCGACCTTCCGCGCCACCGCGACCGGGCACCTCGCGATCGCGCACAACGGCAACCTCACCAACACCCCCGAGCTCGCCGAACGTGTCGCGGCGCTGGAGTCCGATCGCGGAGAGCTGCCGCTCGGCACGCCCAAGCCCACGCGCGCGACCTCCGACACCGAGCTCGTGACCGCGCTCATCGCCGCGCATCCCGATGTCTCACTCGAGGTGGCCGCGATGGCTGAGCTGCCCAAGCTCCAGGGGGCCTACTCACTCGTCTTCATGGACGACACGACCCTCTACGCCGCCCGCGATCCCCAGGGAATCCGACCTCTCGTCCTCGGCCGACTCGAGCGTGGGTGGGTGGTCGCCAGCGAGACCGCCGCACTCGACATCGTCGGCGCGGCGTACGTCCGCGAGATCGAGCCGGGCGAGCTCATCGCCATCGATGAGCACGGCCTGCGTGCGCATTGCTTCGCCAAGCCCGAGCCGAAGGGCTGCCTCTTCGAGTTCGTCTACCTCGCGCGACCTGACACGACGATTTCGGACCGCAGCGTGCAGGCCACGCGCGTCGATATCGGCAAGCGCCTCGCGCGCGAGCATCCCGCCGACGCCGACCTGGTCATCCCTGTGCCGGAGTCGGGCCGATACGGCGCGATCGGCTATGCGCAGGAGTCGGGCATTCCCTTCGCCGAGGGCCTGGTGAAGAACGCCTACGTCGGACGCACCTTCATCCAGCCCTCTCAGACGATCCGCCAACTCGGCATCAGACTCAAGCTCAATCCGCTGCGCGAGGTGATCGCCGATCAGCGACTCGTCGTCGTTGACGACTCGATCGTGCGCGGCAACACTCAGCGCGCCCTCGTGCGAATGCTGCGCGAGGCCGGTGCCCGCGAGGTGCACGTGCGCATCTCCTCCCCGCCCGTGAAGTGGCCTTGCTTCTACGGCATCGACTTCGCCTCGCGAGCCGAGCTCATCGCCAATGGCCTCTCGGTCGAGGAGATCTGCCGCTCGATCGGCGCCGACTCCCTCGGCTACGTATCCCTCGACGCGCTGGTCGAAGCGACCACCCTGCCCAAGCAGGACTTCTGCCGCGCGTGCTTCGACGGTGTCTATCCCGTGCCGATCCCCGAGCCCGAGGTCATGGGCAAGCACCTGCTCGAGGGACTGGAGAAGCGGGTGGCCTCGACCACGCACATCGACGCCCTGCAGCATCCCTGATGGTCAGCTACTCCGACGCCGGCGTCGACGTCGAGGCGGGCGAGCGCGCGGTCGCTCTCATGCGCGATGCCATCGCCCGCGCCACGCGCCCCGAGGTTGTCGGTGGGTTCGGCGGATTCGCCGGGCTCTTCGATGCGAGTGCTTTCACGGCGTACGCGCGACCCCTGCTCGCCACCTCGACCGATGGTGTCGGCACCAAGGTCGCCGTCGCCCAGGCGATGGACATCCACGACACCATCGGCCAAGACCTCGTCGCCATGGTGATCGATGACATCGTCGTGTGCGGTGCGGAGCCGCTCTTCATGACCGACTACATCGCCACCGGCAAGGTCGTGCCCGAGCGCATCGCCGCGATCGTCGCCGGCATCGCCCGCGGTTGCGAGATCGCCGGATGCGCGCTCGTCGGGGGCGAGACCGCCGAGCATCCGGGCCTGCTCGAGCCGGATGAGTACGACGTCGCCGGTGCCGGGACAGGTGTGGTGGAGGCCGATCGCCTCCTCGGCGCGGAGCGTGTGCGTTCAGGTGATGTCGCGATCGCGATGGCGTCGTCGGGCCTGCACTCCAACGGCTACTCCCTCGCACGCCGGGTGCTTCTCGGTGACGGCGGACCCGGCCTCACGGCGTACATCGATGATCTGGGGCGCACTGTGGGCGAGGAGATGCTGGAGCCCACGCGCATCTACGCCCAGGACTGCCTCGACCTGTTGGACAACGTCGATGTGCACGCCTTCAGTCACATCACCGGCGGCGGCGTCGCGGCCAATCTCGCGCGGGTGCTCCCCGCGCACCTTGCCATCGAAGTCGATCGCTCCACCTGGACCCCGCCCGCGGTCTTCCATGTCATCGCGGGCCACGGCGTGGAGCGCGATGACATGGAGCGGACCTTCAACATGGGCCTGGGCATGGTCGCCATTGTCGACGCGACCGCTGCGGGCGACACCATGGCGCGCCTGCGCGACCGCGGTGTGCCGTCATGGCCGTGCGGTGTGGTGCGCGAACGCCGTGACGGTGAAACCGGCGACGCGGAGGCTAAGGGCGGTGGCGGTGGAGCCGCCTTCGTGCTGGGAGAGCATCCGGCCTAGCGGGACTCGTCCTCATCGGATTCGTCGTCCTCATCGGAGTCGTCGGCGTAGCGGTCCACTACGGGCACGTCGACCTCGACCTCTTCGGCACCGTCGACCTCGTGATGCTCGCCCGTGGCGAGCTCTGCCTGGAGGCGCTCGAAATCGGTTTGCGGCCCGCTGTACTTCAATGCACGCGCGACCTTCGTCTGCTTCGCCTTGGCGCGACCGCGACCCATGATCGGACTCCTAGACGTCCCTGCGCGGCATCCATAGGGCCGCGCTGACCCCCGGAAGCGTACCCCGGCGGGCCCCTCTCGCGCATGGGGAGGGGCCTGCCGCCTCAGCGGCCCACGTCAAAGCGCTCGAAGGCCGGCCCACCGGCCGCGATCCGCTCCTCGGCCTCCCAGGCGGCGGCCACCACGGGCAGGACCCCCTCGGCCTCAGCCCGGCCCAGCACCCGCAGGGTCGTGTCGTAGACCCTGGCGACCCGCGCCCGGGCCCGCTCCATATCGAACCAGCCCGCCAAGCGGGGCGGCTCCGCCGCTCCGACGGCGGGCCCCAACTCCTCGGCCGCCTGGACCACGCCCCCGCAATTCACGAGGTAGTCCGGCGCGTAGAGGATCCCCCGCCCCGCGAGCATCTCCGCGACCTCCGGCGTCGCGAGCTGGTTGTTGGCCGCCCCGCACACGGCGACGCATCGCAGCGTCTCGGCCACCTGCGGTGTGAGCGCATGGCCGAGGGCGTTGGGGGAGTAGATGTCGAGCTCGCGCGCGATCAAGTCCTCGGTCGAGCCCACGACCTCTACCTCGACTGAGATCGACGCGAGGGCCTCCGGCGAGGGATCGGTGATGATCACGCGCGCCCCCTCCTCCGCGACCAGGTGCTCGGCGAGGCGACGGCCCACCTTGCCCGCGCCCGAGATGCCCACGACCTTGCCCTCGAGCGAGTCGCTGCCCCACAGATGGTGCGCCACCGCACGCATCGCCTGTTGCATGCCGTACGCCGTGAGGATGCCCGTGTCGCCTGAGCCTCCCTTCTCCGGCGACCGCCCGGTCGTCCACGGGTTGGTCTCGTGGATGAGGTCGAGGTCCACCACGGTGGTGCCGACATCGCCCGCCGTGATGTAGCGCCCGCCCAGGGTCGCGATGAAGCGCCCCATCGCGTGGAAGAGCTCCGGCGACTTGTCGCGCGCGGGATCACCCCAGATGACGGCTTTGCCACCGCCATGGTCGAGGCCGGCGAGCGCATTCTTGTAGCTCATCGCCTCCGAGAGCAGTAACGCGTCAGCGACCATCGCCTCCTCGTCGGCGTAGGGCCGCATGCGACAACCACCGAGGGAGGGCCCGAGTGCCGTGGAGTGGATCGCCACCATCGCGCGCAGGCCGGTCGCTGGGTCGTGACCGAAGACCACCTGCTCATGCCTCTGCGAGATCACGCGACCACCGTAGCGATCCAGCCCGTCGGCCCGGCTAGGCTGAGGCCATGAGCCCACTCCCCCGCCTACTCTCCGCAGCGACTCTCGGCGGGGCACTCATTGCGTCGCTCCTGGTCGGCCCCTCGGTCGTCGCCCCCGCACTTGCCGCCGATCCCGCCGATACCAACGCAGCCGCCATAGATCCCAAGCGCGGCAAGATCGCCTGGGGTAAGTGCCCGGCGAAGGGCTTTCGCGGATTCGAGTGCGGCGTGCTCACCGTGCCACTGGACTGGGATGACCTGGCTAATCCCGCCAACGCCGAGATCGCGGTCACGGTCAAGCGCGCCACGGGCAACCGCCGCGGCTTCCTCAGCTTCAATCCCGGCGGCCCGGGAGAGTCCGGCATGTCCTCGGCGCCGGGTATCTGGGCCGAGTTGCCGCGCCGAGTCCAGCAGCGCTTCGACTGGGTGGGCTGGGACCCGCGCGGCGTCGGCCTCTCGCAACCGCAGTTGACCGGCTGCATCAGTGGGCCGACCCAGGCTCGTTCCGCCCCCTATGAGCCACCCGCCACCGGCCCTGTCGACTGGCAGGCCTACACCGAGACTTACGTCGCCGCCTTGGCGCCCGAGCTGGCTGCGTGCCTCGACCTCAATGAGGACGTCGCCCCTTACCTCGGCACCTACTACGTCATACGTGACCTTGATGCGATGCGCGCGGCACTCGGTGCACCCAGGTGGAACTTCTGGGGCATGAGTTACGGCACGCGCATCGGCTATCGCTACGCGCGACAGTACCCCGACAAGGTGCGCGCTCTCATCCTCGACGGCGCGTGGTCGCCCAACATGACGGTCTCCTCGTGGATGGGTGCCTCCACGTGGAGTTGGACGACCGTGCAGCAGGTCTTCGGCTCACTCTTCGGCAAGCACATGGCCGCCCGGCTGCAGCGTGTCATCGACGGACTCGATGAGCGCACGATCAACGTAGATGGAGACGAGCTCACCCGCTGGCAGATCCTGCCGCTGATCTTCACCAACATCTCGTATCAGACGTCCTACCCCGACATCGTCGAGGTAATCGTCGGGGTCGATGAGGCACTCAGGGGAGATGCGAGCGCTGCCGACAAGATCGCCAAGCCACTGAGCGCTCTGCAGAAGCGCAGCTCGCAGGACTTGAGCTCTTCACTCAACATCTTCTACATCAACTGCCGCGACCTAGCGGGCTATCCCACGGTCAATCAGATCGCGCGTGCGGCGTACACCGCGGATCTCAATCAGTCGGTCTACGCCGGCCAGACAGCGATGCAAAAGGGCGCCTTCTGTGCGGGTCTTCCGGAGGACTTCACCCACGGCTATGAGCCGCTCAATAAGCCGCTCACGCTGTCCACGCCGCCATTGGTCATCAACTCCCTGGGCGACACGCGCACCGAGTACGTCTTCGGCCGCACTATGGCCAACTTCATGTCGGGCTCGTCGCTCATCACCTATAACGGCACGCAGCATGTGAGCTACCTGCAGACCCCTTCGAGGTGTATCAACGCCGCCGTGACCCGCTACCTCCTGCAGCGCATCCAGCCCGGGCCACTGCTCTGCCCTTACGCTCAGCTCCCGCCGCCGTCGTAGTCCAGGCCCTCGAGCGTCGCGCGCACGAGTGACCCCAGGGTCGGCAGGTGGTAGCCGCCCTCCTGGAGCGCCACAGTCGGAATGTCCAATGCACCGAGCAGCTCACCGGCGCGGAAGTAGCCGGACTTCGTGATCTCCAGCGGGCTTTCGGGATCGTCCGCAGCCGCATCCACTCCGAGCGAGAGCACCATCGCGGTCGCCCCAAAGTCCACGACCTGCTGCACGATGCGCATGATCGCGTTGAGCCAGCGCATGTCGCCGGTGCCGGGTGCGAGCGGGATGTTGAGGTTGGCCCCCAGTCCCTCGCCCACACCCACCTCATCGGCGAATCCCGCGTAGTGCGGGAACCACCCGGCGCCCGGGTCCACATGCAGTGATGCATAGAGCACATCGCCGCGCTTATAGAAGATGTCCTGCGTGCCATTGCCGTGATGGGCATCGATGTCGACGATTGCCACGCGTGGATGGCCCGCGCGCCGCAGCGCCTGCGCCGCCACCGCAGCATTGTTGAGGTAGCAGGATCCGCCGTACGCCGATCGCGTCACGTGATGCCCGGGCGGTCGCGTCAGGCCGTAAATCACGCCGTCACCCACCTCATCCACGCAGGTGAGCGTGACATCGATCGCTCCGCGCGCGGCCTCCCATGTGCCCGGCCCGATGAGCGTCATGGTGTCGTAGCCGTACATCCCCGCCGCACCGTGCACCGCTGTCGGTTCTCGCAGCGGCAGGTCGCCGAGCAGGCCGGGCGTAGGGAAGAGATAGGGCACGACCCGGTCCGCGCCGTACTCCCCCCAGCGCTCCCACACCGTGCGCACGTGCTCGACCAGGCGCGCATCGTGTACGTCGAGCAGCACCTCGTCGCCGTGCGCGGTTGCCTCCACCACGGGCCAGTCCGCGAGCGTGGACTCAATCGCATCGACACGCTCAGGCACCTCCGTGCCGGGTGTGCGCATGCCGAGCCAGATCTCCGCGCCGGGCACATGTCGGCGTGCCTCGGCAGAGCGGACCACCCGAATCACCCCCTCACCCTCCCACGGCCTGAAAGGATGCGCGGATGCGTGTCGCGGATCTCGGCATCACCATCGGCAATCTTCCGAGCGGCCCGACCGCCAGTGTCATCGATGTCCCCGGTGTCGGCGTCGGGCATTCCACCGTCATCTACGACGAGCCGGAGCCCCCGACGGGACGCGGAATCGCGCGCACTGGCGTCACGGTCGTCGATCCAGGTGGTGATTGCATCGCCGATCCGGTGCCGTCGGGTGTCTCGGTGCTCAACGGTGCGGGCGAGCTCACTGGGCGGTCCCAGATCGAGGAATGGGGCTACGCCGAGACGCCCGTCTTCCTCACCTCGACCATGCAGGTGGGCCGTGCCTATGACGCCGCGTGCCAACTTCTCATCGGCGGACAGTCGACCTTCGGCGAGGTGATCATCCCGATCGTCGGCGAGTGCGATGACTCCTGGCTATCGGATCCGCGCACGATGCACGTCACCCTCGACGACGTGCGCACCGCGCTCGAGGGCGCCCGCGCGGGCGGGGAGTTCGCGCAGGGCGCCGTGGGCGCGGGCACGGGCATGTGCTGCCTGGGCTGGAAGGGCGGTATCGGCTCGGCCTCGCGCGTGCTCCCCGACGGGCACGTCGTCGGCGTACTCCTGCTCACCAACTTCGGCACGGCTGATCGGCTCACCATCGATGGCAGGCCCGTCCGCCTGGACCGCACCGGCATCATCGAGCCACCGCCCGCGGGATCCTGCATTGGCATCGTCATCACCGACGCACCGCTCGACTCCGCCGCGTGCAGCCGTCTCGCGCGCCGCGTCGGCCTCGGCCTTGCACGCACCGGATCCGTCGCCCACCACGGCTCCGGCGAGATCTTCCTGGCGATGGCCAACGGTCTGCGCCGCTCCGGCTGCGGCGGCCCGCCCATCGCCGGCAAGGCGGTGGACGACTACTTCGGCGCGGTCGTCGACGCAAGCGAGGAGGCCGTCATCGCATCCCTCATCAACGCCGCGACGACAACCGGCTACCAAGGCCGCACGATCGAGGCGCTGCCTCTCGACGCGGTGAGCGCGATCCTTGGGGCATCGTGATGATCCGCGTGGCCATCCCCCTCTCGGACGGCGAGCACCTGAGCGTCACGCTCTTCATCCCCGACTCCACGCCCGCACCCTGCATCCTCGAGGCGCTGCCCTATCGCAAGGACGACATGACCTCGGGCTGGCGCCCGGAGTACCAGCGCTTCTGCGATGAGTTCGGCTTCGCTGTCGCACGCATCGACGTGCGCGGCACCGGAAGCAGCAGCGGCCGCGCGACGGATGAATACCCCGAGGCGGAGCAGCGCGATCTCACCGAGGCGATTGCCTGGCTGGCCACGCAGCCCTGGTGCAACGGCAACGTCGGGATGTTCGGCACGTCGTACGGCGGGTTCAACTCATTCCAGCTCGCCTGCGAGCGCCCCGCACACCTCGGCGCGATCATCCCGATCTACGCGACCGACGATCGCTACACCGACGACGTCCACTACATGGGTGGCGCACTCAAGTGGATCGACCAGGTCGACTACTGCGCCTACATGACGCCGATGAACGCCTTGCCGCCCGTGCCGGAGATCTGGGCCGCGACTCATCCTGAAGGTCGTGACTGGCGCACCGAGTGGATGCGTCGCATCGATGAGCACGAGCCCTGGCAGCTCATCTGGATGTCGCACCCGCACGACGACGCATACTGGCGGCACGGATCGGTGCGACCCGATTACGCCCGCATCGATGTCCCCACGATGATCATCGCCGGCTGGGCCGATGGCTATCGCAACACCACCTTCCGCACCATCGAGCAGTTCGACGCACCGACGCGCCTACTCGCCGGTCCCTGGTCGCACGCGGCCCCCACGTCGAGCGCCCCCGGTCCGCGCATCGACCACGTGCCGCAGATGGCGGCGTTCTTCGCGGACCATCTCGGTACGCCACCCGGGGCACCCGCATCCCTTCCCACCTGGTCGCAACCCCATGTCTGGTACTGCCGCTACTCCCACGCCCCTGATCCCGTGCTCGACACCGTGCCGGGGGAGTGGCGGTCGGACACGTGGCCAACGGTGCGTTCATCGATCCGCACCTTCGCCCTTGCCGATAAGCCGCCCTACGCCGTGCGCCCCGATGTCGGCATCGACGCGTGGATCTCCTGCGCGGGTCACCTGCCCTACGGCCAGTCGGGCGACCAGCGCGTGGACGATGCCAAGTCGATGACCTGGGACTTCCCCGTGACCGAGCCGATCGAGATCACCGGACATGCGCACCTACGCGCTCACGTCACCGCCACCTGCCCGCATCCGATCCTCGCCGTGCGCCTCTGCGATGTCGATGAGGACGGCACATCGACGCTCGTCTCACGCGGCACGCTCCTCATCGGACCCGGGCTCCTCGACGGCGAGGGAGATATCGATGTCGAGCTGGAGGCGACGGCGTACCGCTGGTTGCCTGGACGCACCCTGCGCGTGAGCGTCGCGGGCGCGGACTGGCCCAATGTCGTCGCGCCCGGCGGCCCCGGTTTCCTCACCCTGCGCGACGCGACCCTCATTCTGCCCACCTACGACCCGGCTCCCGCCGCGCTCGTCCCCGACTTCGCACCCGGCAATCCCGAGTCGAGCGAGGACACCGACGGCATCACCTGGCGCATCGAGCGCGACGTCGCCCGTCGCGTCACGCGCTGTGTCGTGGGGTCGAAGTCGCACTACGAGACGCCCTTCGGCTCCGCGAGTGAGCGCTACGACGGCTGGGTGAGTGTCGATGAGCGCACCTTCGCGCAGCATGCCCACTCCGACGTCGAGTTCACACTGCGCTTCGATGCCACTGACACCACCGAGGGGGTCAACGCGACCACGCGCTCCGTCATGGACCTCTCGACCAACGCCGACACCTACGACCTGCGCATCCACCTCACCGTCAAGGACGGTGACGAGGTGATCCGCGAGCGCACCTGGGAGCAATCCTTCCCACGCGCATGACTCATCCGGCATGATCAGCCCATGGAAGCCGCTCTCCCCCGGGAGCACTACGTCGATCCCGACGCGTTCCACCGCGAGCGAGAGATGCTGCGCCACGAGTGGACCTGCATGGGTCGTCTGGAAGAGCTCGGCCTCGACGCACCCGACCGCGTCGCCGTGCTCGACTTCCACGGCGAGTCGATCCTCGTCACGCATGACGGAGCACTCCACGCCCTCGCCAATGTCTGCCGCCATCGCGGCTCGCAACTCATGCCCGCGGACTCACCCGCGTGCGACGCCAAGGCCATTCGCTGCCCGTATCACTCATGGACCTACGCCCTCGATGGTTCGCTCATGCACGCACCGCACGCCGATGGCATCGATGCGGCCGACTTCGCGCTCACATCGCTCGCCGCCGACACCTGGGGCGGATGGCTCTGGGTCGCGGAGTCACCGCGCACGACCCTGCTCGAGCAACTCGGACCCATCCCTGATCGCATCGGTCGCTACCCGCTCGCCGACCTGAAGTTGGGCTTGCGCTTCGCCTACGACGTCGATGCCAACTGGAAGGTCATTGCCGAGAACTACAACGAGTGCTACCACTGCGGGCCCGTCCATCCCGAGCTCTCACGTCTTGTCCCCGCCTTCGCCGGCGGCGGCGTCGACATCCCGTGGGAGGACGGCGTTCCCCATCGCGAGGGTGCCTGGACCTTCACCATGAGCGGCACCACTGACCGCGCGCCCTTCCCCGACCTCGACGAGCATGAGCGCGTCCGGCACAAGGGCGAGCTCATCTACCCCAACCTCATGCTCAGCCTCTCCGCCGAGCATGTCGCCGCCTTCCAGCTCACGCCGCTTGCTGTCGATCGCACGCGCATCGTCTGCGACCTGCTCTTCCATCCCACCGAGATAAGCAAGCCCACCTTCGATCCATCTGACGCCGGCGACCTGTGGGATCTCGTCAACCGACAGGACTGGGCGATCTGCGAGTCGGTGCAGCGGGGCATGTCATCGCGCTACTTCACCGGTGGTTGGTATGCCCCCATGGAGGATGACTCCCTCGACATCCGCCGCTGGCTGCTGAGCAGGCTGACGTGACCGATCTCGCCATCGTCGGGCTTGGCTCCATGGGCAGCGCCACCGCATGGGCTGCCACGCGTCAGGGACTGTCGGTCATCGGATTCGAGCAGTTCGAGCTCGGTCACGAGCGCGGCGCCTCCCATGACACGTCGCGCATCCTGCGGCACAGCTACCACACGCCGCACTACGTCGGCCTGACCTTCCATGCCTACGACGCATGGGATCGACTCGAGGCTGACTCGGGTGTCACCCTCGTCACGCGCACCGGTGGCATCGACTTCTTCCCTCCCAACGCCGCGATCGACATGTCGACGTACACCTCGAGCATGGACGCGCACGCCATCCCCTACGAGATCCACGATGTCGCCGAGGTGCAGGCGCGCTGGCCGGTCTTCACTCCACCCGAGGGCACGGTGAGCCTCTACCAGGAGCGCTCGAGCATCGTCCCCGCTGCTCTCGGCACCGCCACCATGCAGCGCCTCGCCCGCGAGCGCGGTGCGCAATTGCACGACCGAACTCGAGTCGAGGCGATCCTCCCCGGCACCGACTCGGTCACCCTCGTCACCTCCGCAGGGACCTACACCGCCGACCGCGTCGTCGTCACCGCCGATGCCTGGACCGCCGCACTCATCCGCCCGCTCGGCTGGGATATCCCCCTCACCGTGACCGAGGAGCAGATCACCTACGTCGACCTCGACGACTCCGCCGCCTACGCCGATATCCCGCTGTGGATCTGGATGGACGACCCGAGCTTCTACGGTTTCCCCTGCTACGGCGAGCCGACGATGAAGGCCGCGGAGGACTGTGGGGGACCCGAGGTCGCCGGCGACAATCGATCCGGTGAGCTCGATGTCTCCATGCGCGACCGGCTCATGGGCTTCTTGCGCGCGAACTTCATCGGTATCGGTGAGCCAATCCGCTCCAAGCGCTGTCTTTACACGCTCACCGCCGACCGCGACTTCGTGCTCTCGCCCGTGCCGGGGCATGAGCGCGTGGTCGTCGGCCTGGGTGCCGCGCACGGCTTCAAGTTCGCGCCCGCCTTCGGCGAGATGCTGACGGCTCTCGCACTCGGCGGCGATGTCGACCCGGTCTTCACCCTCGATCGCCCTGGAATCACGGACCCCGACTACGCCCCCGCCTGGCTCGTCTAGGTTGTCTTTCCCACCCCGGAGGTCCTACGTGAAGCGCATCATGCTCGCCACCACCGCTGCTGCAGCCCTTGTCCTCACCGGCTGCACATCGACGCCGGCAGCAGACTCCTCCAGCGATGCACCCCAGGAGAACCGCGCCGTCGTGATCATGTCCGGCGGCGGTGCGGTGAGCCCCTTCACGACGCCGACCCAAGCCTGCTCGGATGAGGCCGGCTTCCTCGCCGCGGGCAACTCCGATACCGCCCTGCGCGAGTACCTCCTCGAGATGGGCAAGCAGGTCTACACCGCCCCCGCCATGGTGCCGTGGGGCACGGTCGCTGAGCCGGATCCCACTAGCTTCGGCCCCTTCAAGGACTGCCCGATCGTGCTGCCCGAGTCCATGACGGTCATGTCCGCAGGTGACATCGATGCCTCCGGCGAGAAGTTCGCGCGCTTCCTGAACTATCTCAATACCGAGTACGGCGTGACCGATGTCGACCTGGTCGGACATTCCAACGGCGGCCTCTACAGCCGCGCGGCCATCCGCATCCTCAAGCAGACGGATTCCCCTGTCGCCGTGCGCTCTCTCACGATGCTCGGCACGCCCAACAACGGTTCCGTCCCCGGCAGCTACACGTGGGGGGAGTTCACGAAAGACGACTGCCTCGGCAATGCCTTCTGCGAGACCTTCAATGACGCTTGGCTGAAGTACGCCGCGCAGTTCGACCTCGGGCTCAATCGCGAGGACACCTTCAAGTACCTCGACGGACCGCCGGGATGGAACAACGCCCAGGTCGGCTATCTCAACGGGATCCCCGTCACCCTCCTCGCAGGCACCTACTTCACCGCTGAGGGCGGCGACCCGCGCATGTGGCCCTACGACGGCATCACCTCGCGCTACAGCGCCTGGGCAGAGGGAGTCTCCGATGAGGTCATTCCCTGGCGCACCTGCTGGGAGGCACCGCTCACTCACAGCATCTTCGTCTCCGATGCTGCGGGAATCCCCTGGGATACGGGTCTCACCTGGAACACCGAGGCGATCGCCCGCGTCAATCAAGCGATCGACGAAGCCGACACGGCTCTTGAGCAGCCCAATCGTCAGGGCTGCTGACGCGTCCCGGAAGAGTGTGGACTCGGAGATCCCTATGAAGCGTGTCGTTGTCACCGCGGTTGCAGCCGCGGCCGCCCTGGCCCTCGCCGCCTGCACGTCGACCACGTCGTCTGATCCGTCGAGTGCTGCGTCGCAGGAGAATCGTGCAGTCGTGCTTGTGTCCGGTGGCGGGACGAGCACGCCCTTCACGACGCCGGACCAGGCATGCAAGGACGGCGAAGGATTCCTCGCTGCCGGCAACACTCACACGGACATCCGGGCCTACCTGCTGGAGATGGGCAAGCAGGTCTACACGGCTCCGGTGATGGACGACTGGGGGCCGGTGCGCGAGCCGACAGACGATCGCCCCGGTCCGTTCAAGGATTGCCCCATCGTGCTCCCCGAGGCGATGACGATCCTGTCGGCCGGAGACCTCAATGCCGGGGGCGAGCGCCTCGCGCGATTCCTGAACTATCTCAATTCGGAATATGGAATCACCGATGTGGACCTCGTCGGCCACTCGAATGGTGGCCTGTGGAGCCGCGCGGCCATCTGGGTGCTGAAGAACACCGAATCGCCCGTCACCGTGCGCTCCTAGACGATGATGGGTTCTCCCAACGACGGCTCTGTGCCCGGCCGCTACACCGTGGGTGAGATCACGCTTGAGACGTGCGCTGGTGACGCCTATTGCGAGGAGGCCCTAAAGAACTGGATCCCCTTCGCGGAGAAGGTGGACAAGGGGTTGAACTCTGAGGACTCCGAGAGGTTCCTGGACGGCCCCGACGGCTGGAACGTCGCCCAGGGCAACGTGCTCGACGGCATCCCGGTGACGCCCATCGCGGGCACCTACTACAGCAATCCCGACGGGGATCCGACGGTGTGGCCGTATGACGGGACATCGTCGCGCTACAGCGCATGGGCAACAGACGTGCCGGATTCGATCATCCCGTGGCGTACCTGCTGGGAGGGCCCGCTCCTGCACACGATCTACCAGGCCGCGCAGCTCCAGGTCCCATGGGATCTCGCCATGACCAACAACACCGAGGCGATCGCGCGCGTCAACCAGGCCATCGACGAAGCCGACACGGCTCTTGAGCAGCCCAATCGTCAGGGCTGCTAGCACCACGCCTAGAAGACAGGCGGATCACTCGTCAGCTCCCGCCCTCGACTTGAGCGGAAGGTTAATCGCCCGCCGGGGTCGCCTTCGATGTGCCAGCCGGTGTCGTGGATGAGGTGATGGTGATGCCAGCACAGCCCCACGAGGTTGGACAGCACGGTGTGACCACCGTGTCGGTAGTACCTGATGTGATGCACCTCGTCGATCCGTGATCGGCATCCGGTGAAGCGGCAGCGGTGATCGCGCATGAACACTGCGCGCCGCAGAGCCGAATGAATGGTGCGCACTTTGGGCATCATCGCCACGAGCTGACCCCGCCGGTCCACCAGAAGCGGACGAATGGAGGCGTCGCATGCGAGTTGTCGCGCGGCAGCCCCGGTAATCATCGTCATCGGAACGCCGAACTGCTCAAGCCACCCCACCTCGACCGACGTCTCATCGATCAAGGCCTCGACGGGCACGGTGACGTTGATGGTGGGCCGCTCGCCGGTGACGAGCGGCATCGCCAGGTCGCCCGTGGCGGCACCGGCAGCGTCGAGGATGCGACCGAGCGCATCGAGGTTGCGCTGCGACATTGGGCGCGGGTCACGCACGGGAGTGGCTTCAGCTGCTTCGGGGGATCCCGGGCTCGCAGGCAGCTCCGCCACGGCATCCTCGGGTGCAGCCACATCGCGCCAGGCGGACTCCAGCATCGCCAGGAACCGCGCACCCAGGACCGCATCGAGCGTGCCGTCGATGCGCACGAGGCCATCCAGCAGCATCGAGACATGCAGCCCGGTCGACTGATCCCGATCGCGCTCGTCGACCGCATCGGGATTGGCGCGGTGGCACAGGTGGCGCAGCCGCTGGTAGAACTCCCGCGGCTCACAGCGTCGCGCTACTTCGGCGATCACGTCGTCAACTGCCATGAGGTCCGCGCTCAGATCGGGGTAGCGGCGGCATACGCGACCGAGCGCATCGACGTGCTGCGCTGAGATCTCGCCTTGGCGCCATGCGTCGGCGATGCTCGGGAAGTCACTCATCAGCGTGCCGCGCTCGAGCACGGAGCGTGTGCCCTGCCACGAGTCATTGCCATTGCCGTAGAGCCAGCGGGCGGCACTGCGCGCGCCGTCGGCCTCCCAATCATGGGAGGAGGCGAAGCGCTGGCTCAACGCTGCGCTCGTTGCCTCGAGTTGCCGGGTGACGCTGCGCAGCCGCACCATCTCCTCGCCCAGGCCTACGCCCATCACGGCGCTCATCGGGATCTCTGCGAGCGCGGCGACGGCCTCCTCCGCGCGCGTCAGCGCATGGGAGAGCGCGACGTTGGCGTCGAGATCAAGCAGGGCGGTCATGGCACTCCGGGTAGGACGAGGCAGGGCGGACGGGAAGGCTCTCCACACATCACGCACCGGCTCGCACCACGGGGAGCGCTCTCGGCGCGGGGCCCGGCCAACTGCCCCGCTATCGTCCATCAGATACGCCCAAAATCGAACGTATGTACGAATAATGCCGCACCCGTCCGACAGTGTCAAGCCTTGCGGTGCAGGAGTTTTCGCTCAGTTCCGATCTGCCGGGCCGCCCGTGCTCCGGCGCGCAACGCCCGCGGGCCGAGCCGAGTCGGGTACGCCGCCGGTCACTTCACGCGCACGCACGCGGCGTGATGGCCGGGCGGGCCGGCAGAGCCGTCCCTGACGGGCTGCCCCGACTCCAATCCCAAGATCGGCAGCGTCACCGACGTGCACTCCGGCAGCATCACCGGGCAGCGCGGATGGAAGCGGCAGCCCGACGGGATGCGCGCGGGATCGGGTGCTTCGCCCTGAAGCACGATCTGTTCCGACTGCGCCACGTCGGGCACGACCGACAGCAGCGCCTGCGTATAGGGATGCTGCGGCGACTGCAGCACGTCTGCCGTCGGTCCGATCTCGACGATGCGGCCCAGGTACATCACCGCCACGCGATCGGCGATGTTCCATGCCAGTCCGAGGTCATGCGTGACGACCAGCACCGTCAAGCCGAGTTCATCGCGCAGCCGCAGCAGGAGCCCGAGGATCTCCCCGCGCACCGACGCATCCAGGCTCGACACGGGCTCGTCAGCGATGAGTACCCGCGGCTCGAGGGCCAGGGCACCCGCGATCACCACGCGCTGTCGCTGACCACCCGAGAGTTCATGCGGATACCGCAGGAAGAACCTCTCCGGCGGCCGCAGTCCCGCGCGTGACAGCGCATCCGCGACCAAGGACTCCTCGTCCCCCTGGGGATCGCCGTCCGGTCGGCCAAGCCGCCCGGCTTGGCGATCAATCTTGTGAATCCGCAGGCCCTCGGCCACCGCGTCGTAGACCGTGTGGCGAGGATTGAGCGCGCCCAGCGGATCCTGCAGCACCAGTTGCACCTGCCGGCGGTAGGCCTTGAGCTTCCGATAGTCCAGCGGCTTGCCCTCGAATACCACTTCGCCGGAAGTCGGCTTCTCCAGCCCGAGCAGTGTGCGCGCGAGCGTCGTCTTGCCGCAGCCGGACTCGCCGACCAGCGCGACGATCTCGCCGGAGTCGACCTCGAGATTCACGCCGTCGACCGCGCGCACGCGCCCGCCGAAGACGACCCGCAGGTCGCGCGCGCCGATCATGAGCCCACCCGCAGGCACGCGGCCACCCGACCCGCACCCGCGGGGACGAGCGATACCTCGGTTGTCGCGCACTCCGCCATCACCACGGGGCAGCGCGGATGGAAGTCGCAACCACCCGGCAAGTCGCCGGGGTACGGCGGATCACCGGGCAGGCCCACCGGCGCATAGCGCGCCGCCGGATCTCCCACGCGAGCGAAGGCACCTGCGAGTGCGCGCGTGTAGGGGTGCTGCGGATCGTCGAAGACCTGTAGACCCGGCCCAATCTCGACGACCCGCCCGGCGTACATCACCGCGATGCGATCGCAGGTCGTGCCGAGCACCCCGAGGTCGTGCGAGATGAGCACCATGCCCATGCCAAGGTCGCGCACGAGCCTGGTGAGCAGGTCGAGCACCTGCGCCTGGACCATCACGTCTAGGGCAGTGGTCGGCTCGTCAGCGATGATGAGGTCGGGTGCGCACGCCAGCGCCATGGCGATCATCACGCGCTGGCGCTGACCTCCGGAGAGTTGATGTGGGTAGGACTTCGCGCGCGACGCGGGTAGCCCGACCTGCTGTAGCAGTTCCTGCACCCGCGCGTCGACCTCGCCATCGGCCACCGACCGGTGCAGTCGGATCGGCTCAGCGAGCTGCTTGCCGATACTTTGTACCGGATTGAGCGAGTGCAGCGCACCCTGGAAGACGATGGCCGCCTCGCTCCAACGCACCGTCCTTAGCCGGCCCCACTTCATGGCGAGTACGTCCTCGCCGTCGATCAGCACCTCGCCACCGACTCGTGCGTTGTCCGGAAGCAGGCGCAGCACCGTGGCGGCGAGCGTCGACTTGCCGCAGCCGGACTCGCCGGCGATGCCGAGCACCTCGCCACGCTCGACCGACAGGGTCACCCCGCGTACGGCGGGCATCGCCTCCGAGCCCACGAAGTAGTCCACCGTGACGTCACGCCATTGCAGCAGGCTCATGCGGCCACCGCATTGCTCCGCGGATCCACGATCCGCTCCATCGCACGTCCGACGAGGGTGAAGGACAGCACAACCAGCACGACGCAGATGCCGGGGGGCAGGACGTACCACCACGCGCCCTGGCTCACCGCGCCTGACGAGAACGCTCCATCGAGAATCGCGCCCCACGACGGCGCGAGCGGGTCGCCCAGGCCGAGGAAGGACAGCGTGGTCTCGGACAGGATCACGATCGCGACGGTGAGCGTGGTGTTGGCGAGCACAAGCGGGAAGACATTGGGCAGCACATGCCGGGACATCTGGTGCCAGTTGCCCGCGCCGAGAGCCTTCGATCGCTCGATGTACGGGCGCCCTTCAATCGATAGCGTCTGCGCACGAATGAGTCGCGCGGTGCCGGCCCATGAGGTGATGCCGATGACGATGATGAGGTTGAGGGTGCTCGGCCCCAGCACTGTCGCGAGCACGATGGCCAGGGGCAGGAAGGGAATGACGAGGAACCAGTCGGTCACGCCGACCAGGGCGTGCGATCCGACTCCGCGGAAGTGTCCGGCCATGATGCCCACCGCCGTACCGATGACCATCGCCACAACCGTGGCCGCGAGGCCGACGGTCAGCGAGATGCGCGTGCCGTAGGCGAGCAGCAGGAGGATCGACCGGCCATCCTCGTCGGTGCCGAGCGGATAGGCCGCCGACGGAGAGTCGTATCTCTCGCCTGTGGCCTTCGTGACGTCAAGTGCATCCGCGGGGATGAGCAGCGGCGCGAAGATCGCGACGAGGACGAAGAAGCTCAGGATGATCAGGCCTGCCATGCCGCCGCGATCATGGCGGAACTCGCCCCAGAAGCGCCCGAATGCAGCCTTACGCCGCTGGGTAGCGATGCTCATTCGCGCACCCGGGGATCGATAACGACGTAGAGCAACTCGGCGATGAGGTTGGCACCGATCACCGCGATGGAGAACAGTAGGAAGATCGCCTGCAGCAGCGGGATGTCAGGCCCGCGCAGCGCTTCGTAGGTGAGCAGCCCGAGTCCCGGCCACGAGAACACCGTCTCGACGGTGATCGCACCCGTGACGACGAAGCCGAGAGACAAAAAGATGAGCGTGATGGTGGGGAGTAGGGCGTTGGACACGGCGTGCTTCTTGCGCACCATGACGTCGCGCAGGCCCTTGGCGCGCGCGAGCATGAGGTATTCCTGCTTGCGCTCGTCGATGAGCGAGGCACGCATCACCAGGGAGTAGTCCGCGAGGTAGATCAGCGTGAGCGTGAGGCACGGCAGGAACATGTGCCACAGCACGTTGAGCCAGCCCGCGGGTGTCGAGGTGTCGACCCCGGGCGAGGAGATACCGCCGACGGGGAAGAACCCAGG
>JBIKKK010000097.1:0-7671 GCA_044360385.1 Candidatus Nanopelagicales bacterium | reverse complement strand
CACTTCTCGGCTGTGTCCCCTCGAGTGAGCGCATCGTGAGTTGTGAAGAGGTCTTCGAAATCCACCTGCCGCACCATCCCGACTGGGTGCCCATGCAGACCCGCGATGCCAGTCTCGAAGGCACGGGGGAGATCCCGCTGCGCAGGCTCGTGAAGGAAGCCCTGCGCATGAGGCCCTCGCGACTCATCGTCGGCGAGGTGCGCCAAGCCGAGGCCCTCGATCTCCTCATCGCGATGAATAGCGGGCTCCCCGCCGCAGCCACGCTGCATGCCAATTCGGCACGTGAGGCCGTGACTAAGCTCTGCACGCTTCCACTCCTGGCCGGACAGAACATCGCTGCAGACTTCGTGGTGCCGACGGTAGCGGGGTGCGTCGACATCGTGGTGCACACGGCATCTGCCCGCGACGGGCGGCGCCAGGTGAGAGAGATCGTCGGCCTCCCCGGCAGGGTGGAAGCGGGCGTCGTCGAGATCGCCGATCTCTTCACGCGCCGTGATGGCCGCCTGGCGCGCGGCACGGGTTTCCCGCCCCATGAGGAGCGATTCGAGGCTGCGGGCTACGACTTGGCGCAACTGCTTCGACCTGCGAGGGCAGTCGCATGACCGGAGCGCTCATCGGACTGGGCCTGGGGCTGGGTGTTCTCCTCGTCCTGCTCGGCGTATGCAACCCGCGGTCGGCGCGGGAGGTCCGCGTCTCGCGGTTGCGCCGTCTCGTCGATCGCGCCGGCCTCGAGCGCGTGGGCCCCAGCGCCATCGTGGGTGCCTGCGTCGGGCTCGCGCTCGTCGTGGGATTGCTCGCACTGGCGATTTCGGGCGTCGCCATCGTGGGCCTGCTCGCAGCCATGGTGGCCGGGTATCTGCCCATCGCCATCCTGCGCAGACGCGCGCGCACTCGGAGCACCGCACTTCGGTCCGCCTGGCCCGACGCGGTCGACATGCTCGGCTCGGCTGTGCGCGCCGGCATGTCTTTACCCGAGGCGGTGACCGACATGGGGACTCGGGGACCGGAGGCCCTCCGACCGGCGTTCACGGCTTTCGCGGCCGACTACCGCGCTTCAGGATCCTTCGCCCTCGCACTCGAGAGCCTCAAGGACACCCTGCGTGACCCGGTCGCGGACCGCGTCATCGTGTCGTTGGGAATTGCACGGGATGTGGGCGGTAGTGACCTGGGCAGAGTGCTCGCGACACTCAGCGACTTCCTGCGCCAGGACGCTCGCGCACGCGGCGAGATCGAGGCCCGACAGAGCTGGACGGTCAACGCAGCGCGGGTGGCTGTCGCGGCTCCGTGGATCACGCTGCTCCTCCTGTGCACTCGACCGGAGACGGTCGCTGCGTATTCGACCGCGACAGGCGCCGCGATCCTCGTGGGTTCCGCCCTGCTCTCGGTCGTGGCCTACCGCGTCATGACCGCCATCGGGCGTCTGCCCGACGAGCCGAGGGTCCTGGCATGAGTGCGGTGGGTGCCCTTGTCGGGCTGGCCTTCGGTGGGGCCATTGCCCTGATCGCTGCGGCCGTCCTCGCGCACCGGCCGCTGCGCCTCGCCGATCGCCTTCGCGCTCCGCGTGGCCCCCTGGTCGAGCGCGGACCACTCGATGCCCTCCGCCAAATCCTGGGCTCACCGCTCATGCGGCTCATGAGCCGCGATGGTGCAGATCTCGTGATGCGACTACGTCGTGCGGGCCGTGAGAGCGACGCCGACGCCTATCGGCTTGAGCGACTCGTGTGGTGCGCCGCCGGCGCCGGTCTGGGGGCACTGGCAGGCCTGGTCCTCGGCCTGCGGAGCGGTTCCGTCTCGGGTGGGGCGGTCACGGCCCTGATTGTGGTCGGCTCAGCCACAGGGTGGCTCGCCCATGATCGTGCCCTTGCGAAGGCGACCAAGGGTCGAGCGACGCGCATGTCCAAGCAGTTGCCCACGGTCGCCGAACTCGTGGCCTTCGCGGTGGCTGCGGGTGAGGGTCCGTTGGCGGCGCTGGACCGCGTCTCGGCCACGGTCCGCGGTGAGCTCGCCGCGGAGTTCGGACTCGCGGTCCGCCGGGTGCGCGGTGGGGCGGCATTCCCGCTGGCCCTCCGGGACATGTCCGATGCCGTGCCTAGTCTCGAGGCATCCCGATTTGCCGATGGCATTGCCGTCGCCACGGAGCGAGGCACTCCGATGGCCGAGGTCCTCCGTGCTCAGGCTGCCGATGCTCGCGCCGGTGGCCGACGGCGCCTGCTTGAGCAGGCGGGCCGCAAGGAAGTGCTCATGCTCGTGCCCGTCGTCTTCTTCATCCTGCCCATCGTCGTCGTCATCGCGCTCTATCCGGGCCTACACGGCCTTCAACTCACCGTCTCGTGATTCCTCGCAGCAATTCACAACACAACCAAAGGAGCAAGTCATGTCATACCTGCGCCATTCCTACGCACGACTCATTGTGCGTCTCACCACGAGTGACCGTGGAGATGTTCCCGGCTGGGTCCTCGTGGCCGTCATGACCGCGGGCCTCGTCACGGCCCTGTGGCTTGTCGCTGACGACGCCCTCACCAGCGTCCTCGATCGCGCGATCAACAGCGTCTCCGGGCCGTGACCCTTCGGACTCGCCTCCGGGAGGACCGTGGGAGCGCCGTGGTGGAGTTCGCACTCGTCACACCGCTGCTCCTGCTTGTCGCGCTCGCGGTCCTCCAGGTGACGCTGGCACTGCACGTGAGGTCGACCCTCACCGCGGCTGCCGCTGAAGGTGCGCGTGCCGGAGCCCTGGCGGGGTCGGGTCTGCGCATCGCGGAGATGCGCACGCGCGAGGTCCTCGCCAATGCCCTGGGCGGGGATGCTGCGCAGGACATTGTCGCGTCGCGCGAGCGGCTCGACGGTGTCGAGGTCGTGCGCGTGCGTGTCACCGCGCGGCTCCCTCTCCTCGGCACTCTCGGCCCCACGGCCCTCACGGTCGATGGACACGCCATCGGGGAGCAGTCATGAAGAATCGCCTGATCCGATCCCTGCGTCGTGACGAGGGCGCCGCGGTAGTGGAATTCGTCGTGCTCGTCGTCCTGGTCATCGTGCCGATCGTGTACGCCGTGATCGCGGCCATGAGCGTGCAGTCGGCTGCCTACGCCGTCACGCAGGCGGCACGCGAGTCGGCCCGTGCCTTCACACAGGCGGACAGTGTGGCCGAGGCGCGCTCTGCGGCGCGGATGGCCACGCGCGTCGCGCTCTCCGATCAGGGAGTGAACCTGCGCGGCGACGAGCTCCGGATCGACTGCGACGGATCATGCCTCGCGCCCGGCTCCACGATCCGCGTCAGCGTGAGCACCCGCGTCCGACTGCCCTTCCTGCCCGACTCCCTCGCCGACTCGACGGTGGGAGCGGTGCCCGTGAGTGCCGAGCATCTGGCCGTGATCGATGACTACCGGGATGCGCCATGACGCGGCGCTCCAGGGACGACGGAAGCATCCTCGTGCTTAGCCTCGGCTTCATCGTCATCTGCATCCTGGCGCTCGCGGTCGTGGTCGACGCCTCCAGTGTCTTCCTGGCTCGCCGCGCCCTGCAAGCGCAGGCGGATGCGGCTGCCCTCGCCGGAGCCCAGGCGATCGACCTCGGCGCCTATTACGCCGATGGCGCTTCCCCGCGCATCCGCCTCGATCCAAGGGGAATTCGTGCGGCGGTGGAGCGTCACGTACGGCGCGACCCAGGCGATGGCCGTCTCAGGGGCGTCTCCCTGCGTGACGACGTCGTCCTCGTGTCCATGACCGATCGTGTGCGACCACCCTTCTCCGGCTGGCTCACTCCCTCGGGTGCCTACGACCTCACTGTCGAGGCGGGCGCCGTGCTCAGCTATCGTCCGGCGCGCTGACGCGAAGGAGCCCCATGGCCAAGATCATCGACGCACCCGTGCGCATCCCCGTGCCCGGCGGCAAGACCATCGACGAGTACGTCGGCCGGGTCGCCTCGGGCGACTCCGCGGTCTCGATCGCGCATATGCGCGCCCCCGCCGGCTGGGACGAGCCCTTCCAAACCCCCGACTTCGATGAGTTCACGGTCGTGCTCGAGGGCGCGCTGCTCATCGACACGGCCGATGGAGAGGTCCGCGTGTCCGCCGGACAGGCCGTGATCACGCGGGCTGGGGAGCGGATTCGCTACCGCACGCCTGAGGGTGCGGCGTACATCGCGGTCTGCTTGCCGGCCTTCACCCCTGAGGCCGCCCACCGCGAGGACTGACCTTCACGGGCACACGTAGGCTTGCCTGCCGTGGCCATCCCCGATATCAGCGACACCCTCGCCAGCCTCGAGCAGACGCTCGCCGGTATTGAGCAGGTCCTCGACGTCCCCGGGCTGAAGGCCAAGGCGGCGGACCTCGAGGCCCAGGCATCGGCACCTGACCTCTGGGACGACCAGGCCAACGCCCAGCGCATCACCTCGCAGCTCTCACTGGCCCAGGGTGACATCCGACGCATCGAGGGATTGCGCCGCCGACTCGACGACCTTGTCGTGCTGGTCGAGCTCGCGGCGAGCGAAGACGACTCCGATTCCTGGAGCGAGGCCGAGCGAGAGCTCGACGGCCTGCGCCGTGACATCTCCGAGATGGAGGTGCGCACGCTTCTGTCGGGCGAGTACGACGCTCGCGAGGCGCTCGTCACGATTCGATCCGAGGCGGGTGGCGTCGATGCGGCCGATTGGGCCGAGATGCTGCTGCGGCTCTACACGCGCTACTGCGAACGTCACGGCTGGCCTTTCGAGGTCTACGACACGTCATACGCCGAAGAGGCAGGCATCAAGTCCGCGACATTCGCGGTGAAGGTGCCGTACGCCTACGGCACGCTCTCCATCGAGCAAGGCACCCATCGCCTAGTCCGCATCTCGCCCTTCGACAACCAGGGCCGTCGGCAGACATCCTTCGCGGCGGTCGAAGTGCTCCCGGTGACGGAGCAGACGGATCACATCGACATCCCCGAGGCCGACATCCGCATCGATGTCTTTCGGTCGAGTGGCCCGGGCGGGCAGAGCGTCAACACGACAGACTCGGCCGTACGCATCACCCACCTGCCCACGGGCATCGTCGTCTCGTGCCAGAACGAGAAGTCCCAGATCCAGAATCGCGCAGCGGCCCTGCGCGTGCTCCAGTCGCGACTGCTCGAGGTCCGTCGGCGCGAGGAGCGAGAGAAGATGGATGCCCTTAAGGGAGACTCGGCCGGGTCCTGGGGCACGCAGATGCGGTCATATGTCCTACATCCGTATCAGATGGTCAAGGACCTGCGCACCGAGCACGAGACCGGCAATACTTCGGCCGTGCTCGACGGTGAGATCGACGACTTCATTGAGTCGGGTATTCGGTGGCGTCGCACCCAAGACGTGCGTGCCTGAGGTAGCCTGCGCGCATGTCTTACTCGGTTGAGCCGGAGTCCCGGTCCTGGACGACCACCAAGGTCGTCTCCGTTGTCGTCGCGATTGTCACGGCGGGCTACATGCTCCCGTGGTGCATCGCTGCGGTGCGCGATGTGCCTCACTGGGCTGTCTTCTGGGTCAATCTGCTGCTCGGATGGACCATCATCGGGTGGATCGTGGCGCTCATCATGGCGCTGCGCGCCCAGCGCGTCACGATCATCCCGAACTAGCCGTCCCCGGGGGGGCTCGCCGAGCGATTCCCCGTAATTCGGGCAACCGAGACGCCACCGCCTACACTCGACGGGTGATCCTGTTCGAGAACGTCACCAAGCTGTACCCCACCCAAGCGCGCCCTGCCCTGGAGGATGTCTCCCTCGAGGTCGAGAAGGGGGAGTTCGTCTTCCTCGTGGGCGCCTCAGGATCGGGCAAGTCGACGTTTCTCCGACTGGTCCTCAAGGAAGAGTCGCCCACCGAGGGCCGCGTGTGGGTCGCCGGCAAGGATCTCAGTCGCCTCTCCAACTGGAAGGTTCCGCAGTTGCGTCGGCGCATCGGCACGGTCTTCCAGGATTTCCGTCTCCTGCCCAACAAGACTGTCTTCGACAATGTCGCCTTCGCCCTTGAGGTCATTGGCAAGTCACGCAGTCAGGTGGAGCGCATCGTGCCCGAGGTGCTCGACCTGGTCGGTCTCGAAGGCAAGGAGCAGAGGATGCCGGATGAGCTGTCGGGTGGCGAGCAGCAGCGCGTGGCGATCGCGCGGGCCTTCGTCAACAAGCCGGCCATCCTCATCGCCGATGAGCCCACCGGCAACCTCGATCCGGTCACGTCCGAGGGCATCATGAAGCTCCTCGATCGCATCAATCGCACCGGGACCACGGTCGTCATGGCCACTCACGACGTCGCGATCGTCGATCAGATGCGCAAGAGAGTTATCGAGCTGGAGCAGGGCCACCTGGTGCGCGACCAGTCGCGCGGTGTCTACGGATACTCGAGGTAGTCATGCGCGCTCGATTCGTCCTCAGCGAGGTCGGCAACGGCCTGCGACGCAATCTCACGATGACCATCGCCGTCATCATCACGGTCGGTGTGTCGCTTGCGCTCTTCGGAGTGGCCCTCCTCGTGCGCGCCCAGGTCGACACCATGAAGGACTTCTGGTTCGACAAGGTCGAGGTCTCCATCTTCCTCTGCAACGACAACTCCGAGACCGCCTCGTGCGCTGGAGGCAAGGTCTCGGAGGCACAGAAGGCGCAGATCGAGGCTGACCTCGAGTCGCTGAAGCCGCTGGTGCAGGAGATCTTCTTCGAGACCCAGCAGGAGGCCTACGAGCGCTTCATCCTGCAGTACCGCAATTCGCCGATCGTCGACAGCGTGACCGTCGATGCTCTGCCCGAGTCCTTCCGCGTCAAGCTCTCCGATCCCACGAAGTACGACGTCGTGGCTTCGGCCTTCGAGGGGCGTCCAGGTGTGGAGCAGGTCAATGACCAGCGCCAGTTCCTCGAGCGCTTCTTCCAGCTCCTCGGCGGTCTCCAGGCCATTGCGCTCGTCATCGCCATCGCAATGCTCATCGTGACCGTGCTCCTCATCGTCAACACCATGCGCATCGCCGCCTTCAGCAGGCGCCGCGAGACCGGCATCATGCGCCTGGTGGGCGCCTCAAACTTCTACATCCAACTGCCCTTCCTCCTCGAGGCGGCGATCGCCGCGGCTATTGGAGCCACGCTGGCCACAGGCGGCCTCATCCTGGTCAAGGCCTTCGTCGTCGACCGAGTCCTCGCGCCGGCCTTCCAGTTCACCGCCTTCGTCGGCTGGGATGCGGTGGCATCAATCGCGCCGATTCTCTACGTCACGGGCATCGCTCTCGCCTGCTTGGCGGCCTTCCTCACCTTGCGCAAGTACCTGCGCGTCTAGCCATGGCCAGGGAGCAGGGCCGCAAGCTCATCGCCCAGAATCGCAAGGCGCGCCATGACTACCAGGTCGATGGCACCTTCGAGGCGGGCATCGTCCTCACCGGCACGGAGGTCAAGTCACTGCGCGCGGGTCGCGCCACCCTGACGGATGGCTACGCGACGATCGACAATGGCGAGGTGTGGCTGCGCGGGGTCCACATCCCCGAGTACGACCTGGGCACCTGGACCAACCACGAGCCCCGGCGTGCGCGCAAACTGCTCCTGCATCGCGATGAGATCCGCAAGATGCAGACCAAGGTCCAGGCCAAGGGCTTCACCCTGATCCCACTGGCCCTCTACTTCAAGGATGGCTTCGCCAAGGTCGAGATCGCTCTTGCCACTGGCCGCAAAAGCCAGGACAAGCGCCAGGCCATTG
>JBIKKK010000014.1:0-24421 GCA_044360385.1 Candidatus Nanopelagicales bacterium | reverse complement strand
ACAGGAGGTGGCGAATGGACGTCGACCAGAAGCTCGAGGAACTCTCGGTGCTCGTGGAGGAAGCCAAGGCGGTCCCCCTGTCGGCGTCGTGCATGGTCAACCGCGCTGTCGTGCTGGATCTCATCGACGACATTCGCGATGCCCTGCCGAGCTCGCTGTCCGACGCCGATGAGTTGCTGGCCGAGCGCGAGGCTGTCGTCGCGGAGGGTCGCCGCGAGGCTGATCGGCTCATCGCGCAGGCCCGGGAGGAGCAACTGCGCATGCTCTCCCAGCACGAGGTCTACCTGGTGGCCGTGGCCGAGTCGGAGGCCCTGCGCGCCGAGACTTTCGATGAGGTCACCCGGATGCGCCGCGAGACCGACGACTACATCGATGCCCGGCTCGCAACCTTCGAGATCACCCTCCACAAGACCCTCTCGGCGGTCGAGCGCGGCCGCGACAAGCTCCGAGGCCAGGCGGAGTTCGAGGAGGAATACGCCGAGGACGAAGGCCCCATCCCCGACTGAGCCGGACCGGCATTGGCGGTCCCCCTCGGGCCTGGCGTATCCTGACGACCGGCCGGTGTCTCCCGGCCTGGAACTGCCGGAGGAGTCCTGAACGCCCTCGACCCCCGTGCGCCCTTCGTCGTGGACATTCGCGACCTGGGTCGACGGGCGGGGGCGATGAAGGACCTGCACCGCATGGTGCCGGTAGGAAAGGGCTGGGGCGCGGGACTGGCCAGGGTCTCCGAAGGCAGTGACCTCGACCTCGATCTGAGGCTGGAGTCAGTGGTGGAGGGGGTGCTCGTCTCCGGGACAGCCCGGGCGCGGGTCGACGCCGATTGCGCGCGTTGTCTCGAGCCCGTCTCGTGGGACGAGCTCGCGGACATCCAGGAGTTGTTCGTCTACCCACCTCAGGACGCGCGAGGGCATCGCGTGGACGTAGGGGTGGACGACGAGGAGGATTCCCCGCCCGTCATCGAGGACGACCTCATCGACCTCGAGGCGACGGTGCGAGATGCGGTCGTTCCACGACTGCCGATCGCACCGCTGTGCCGGGACGATTGCCCGGGGCTGTGCGTCGACTGCGGCGCGCTCCTCGCATCGGACCCCGGTCATCGCCACGAAGTGCACGACCCTCGATGGGCAGCGCTAGGCGCGCTACTCGGTGAGGGTCAGCAAGATCAGCAGCAGCTCGTGCGCGACACGGTGCACGATGACGACAAGGACGACTGACGTGGCCGTTCCCAAGCGGAAGACCTCCCGCTCCAATACCCGGCATCGCCGTTCCCAGTGGAAGGCCACCGCTCCCACCCTGGTGTCCTGCGCCCGCTGCCGCGAGCCCAAGCTGGCGCACACGGTGTGCCCGACCTGCGGCACCTACGCCAAGCGACGCGTCCTCGACGTCTGAGCAGCGGACGTCTGAGAAGCGGATGTCCTCGGCTGGGGCGCCACGGTCGGTCGAGCCCGACAGGGGTGGCGCTGCCGCCCCGCAGGGCCCGTTCGACGCGGTCGCGCGGGTCCTCGGGATCGACGCCTCAGGCTTGCGGGCGGACACCCCCCTCGCGCCGTTGGGGTGGGACTCCCTGGCGGGCATGTGCTGGATCGATGCCATGTCGGAGGCTGGGTGGTCGTGCGACCCGATCGCCGTGTCACGCGCGGCCAGCGTCGGGGATCTCGTTGACAGCGCCGAGCGCGAGGGAGCGTCCGCATGAACTCCGCTCCGGCGAGCGTGCTTGAGGAGACGCTGGCCCAGCTAGACGCGACGCTGCCCGACGACGTGATGCAACTCGCGATGACGCACCGCTCATATGCCTACGAGCATGGCGGTCTCCCGACCAACGAGCGCATGGAATTCCTCGGAGATGCCGTGCTCGGACTCGTGGTCACAGAGTCGCTCTATCGCCGCTACCCGGATGTGTCCGAGGGGCACCTTGCCAAGATGCGCGCCGCGATCGTCAACGCTCGCGCTCTTGCCGACGTCGCGCGCTCGCTCGGACTCGGGACCATGCTGAGGCTCGGACGAGGTGAGGAGATCACGGGCGGCAGGGACAAGTCGTCGATCCTCGCCGACACGCTCGAGGCGGTCATCGGTGCCGTCTACCTCGAGCGCGGCCTGACCGCTGCCGAAGCGGTCGTCCACCGGCTCTTCGATCCCCTGGTGGAGCACGCCTCGACGCTGGGAGCGGGCCTGGACTGGAAGACCTCCCTGCAGGAGCTCACCGCGGCGCTCGATTTGGGTGCGCCAGAGTACGCCGTCGATGAGGAGGGCCCTGATCACGCCAAGGTCTTCCGTGCGCGGGTGATCCTGGCTCACGACGTGTGGGGTGAAGGCGAGGGGCGCTCCAAGAAGGAAGCGGAGCAGCAGGCGGCTGAGGCTGCCTACCGTGCGGCGACCCTCCGGCAGTCGGGTGCCTGAACTCCCCGAGGTGGAAGTCGTCCGCCGCGGCCTCGCCCCCTATGTCACCGACCGGCGCATCGAGGGCGTGGATGTCCGCGAGGCTCGGTCGGTACGCCGACACGAAGCGGGGCCGGCCGATTTCACCTGTCAACTCACCGGACGACGCGTGCGCAGCGTCAGCAGGCGAGGCAAGTACCTGTGGTTCGTGCTGGACGACGATCGTGCCCTCATCGTGCACCTGGGCATGAGCGGGCAGATGCTCCTGCCCGAGCCGAGCCAGCCCGATGAGCGCCACCTGAGGGTGCGCATCGCACTCGACGGAGCCGCCCCTGACGGGCTAGACCGCCAGCTTCACTTCGTGGATCAACGGATGTTCGGCGGCATGCACATCGATGGGCTCGAGGACGATGGGCGCGGTGGGCGCGTGCCGCGCTCTGTCGCCCACATCGCGCGGGACCCGCTCGATCCTGACTTCGATGACGTGGCTTTCTCCCGGAGAGTGCGTGTCCGGTCCTCGGGCATCAAGCGCTGCCTCCTCGACCAGTCACTGGTCTCGGGAATCGGCAACATTTACGCGGACGAGGCGCTGTGGCGTGCGCGCATTCACTATGACGTGCCCGGGCAGCGACTCTCGGGCCCGCGTGTGCGCGAACTCCTCGGCCATGTCCGTGACGTCATGGCGGAGGCGCTCGCCGAGGGGGGTACGTCGTTCGACTCGCTCTACGTCAACGTCAATGGTGAGAGCGGCTGGTTCGACCGGTCCCTCCACGCCTACGGTCGGGAGGGCGAACCCTGTGACCGGTGCGGTCGGCCGATCGTCCGCGAGCACTTCATGAACCGCTCCTCCTACCGGTGTCCCCGCTGCCAGCGCCGCCCGCGCGGGCAGGTTTGACCTCGCCAAGGTGTCCCTGCCACCCTGGGGCGCCGAGCAAGGCCGTCCCGGCCCTCGCGCCGGATCAGGGGAGCAGCCATGGCCAAGGCCATCTACGGCCACACGGGAGTTGACGCCCGTCTCGCCGCCGAGGTCGTGCGGCTTCGCGCCCGGGTGCGCGACCTCGAAGCCGAGGTGGATCGGCTTCACGCGGCGGCGCGGCCCAGCGACTGGCCCGCGGATGACTGGGTCGCCGATCTGCTCGTGCCCGATCCCCGCTGACCTGACGCCGCGGGTAGGGTCGGCGGCGTGCATCTGAAGAGCCTCACGCTCAAGGGCTTCAAGTCGTTCGCCTCCGCGACGACCCTGGCCTTCGAGCCCGGGGTGACCTGTGTCGTCGGGCCCAACGGCTCCGGCAAGTCCAATGTCGTCGATGCCATCGCCTGGGTCATGGGCGAGCAGGGAGCCAAGTCGCTGCGCGGTGGCGCGATGTCGGACGTGATCTTCGCGGGGACGAGCGGTCGGGCACCTCTCGGGCGGGCTGAGGTCGCCCTCACGATCGACAACACCGACGGTGCGCTTCCGATCGAGTACACCGAGGTCACCATCTCTCGCACTCTCTTCCGCAATGGCGGATCGGAGTACGCCATCAATGGCACCCCGTGCAGGCTGCTCGACATCCAGGAGTTGCTGTCTGACTCTGGTATCGGCCGCGAGATGCACGTGATCGTGGGCCAGGGACAACTCGATGCGATCCTCCACGCGACACCCGAGGACCGCCGTGGCTTCATCGAGGAGGCTGCCGGCGTCCTCAAGCACCGCAAGCGCAAGGAAAAGGCGCTGCGCAAGCTCGATGCGATGCAGGGCAATCTCACGCGACTCACGGACCTCACGACCGAGCTCCGCCGGCAGCTCAAGCCCCTGGGCCGCCAGGCCGAAGTCGCCCGTCGAGCCTCGGTGATTCAGGCCGAGGCGCGCGATGCCCGGCTGCGCCTCATGGCCGATGACCTCGCTCAATTCCGCCAGTCGCTCGCCGCCGAGGTGGCGGACGAGTCGGCCTTGCGCGAGCGCCGACTCGAAGTGGAGGGCCATCTCGCCGCGCTGACGGCGCAGGAGGCGGCACTCGACGCGGAGTCGATCGTGGCTGCGCCCCTCCTCGCGTCGGCGCAGCAATCGTGGTTCGCCCTGTCTGCCCTGCGCGAGCGATTCCTCGGCACGGCTTCCTTGGCTGCCGAGAGGCTTCGCCTCATCGGGCCTGAGATCGAGGACGAAGCGCAGAGCGGCCGCGATCCCGAGGCCCTCGAAGCGGAGGCGGCGGGACTGCGCGAGGAGGAGTTCTCCCTCGGTCGACAGGTGGAGGCCGATCGGGCATCGCTTGCCGAGGCCACGGCGATCCGGACAGATGCCGAGCGCGCGGTGGCTGATGAGGAGCGTCGCGTCGCGCAGGGCATCCGCTCGCAGGCCGATCACCGAGAGGGCCTCGCTCGCCTGGCCGGCCGCGTCGCTGCGGCGCGCTCGCGCAGGGAGGCGCGATCCGCGGAGATCGAGCGCGTGGCTACCCAACGCGAGGATGCCCGCACGCGCGCGGCCACGGCCCAGCGCGAGTTCTCGACGCTCGAAGCCCAGGTGGCCGGTCTCGACGCGGGCGAGCTCGGACTGGACACGCAGTACGAAGAGACACAGGCCCGACTCGCCGAGACCGATGGGCGCGTGGAGGCGCTGCGCCACCAGGAACGCGAGAGCGAGCGTGAGCGAGCTGCTCTTGCCGCTCGTCTAGAGGCACTCAAGATCGCTTTGGCGCGAGGTGACGGCCCCGGTGCCCTGCTCCAGGCGGGGGATTCGGTGGGCGTGATCGGCACCGTCGCGTCGCTGCTCACGGTCGAGTCCGGCTACGAGCGCGGCGTGGCCGCCGCCCTCGGTCCGCTCTCCGACGCCGTCGTCGTACGCGACGCGCGGGCGGCTATCGACGGCATCATGCTGCTGCACCGCGACACCGCCGGGCGCGCCAGCGTCGTCGTGCTGGGCCACGCCGCGGATCCCGTGCGCGACCCGGGCACGGCACCCGCGGGATCTCGGTGGATCACGGAGGTGGTCACGGGTTCGCCCGAACTCCTCATCGCGCTGCAATCACGGCTTGCCGGCATCGTCCTCGTCGAGGATCTCGCCGCGGCTGCGCGCGCGGCGGATGCGGGACTGACGGCCGCCACCCGTGACGGCGATGTCATCGGGCCGCATGTCGCGTACGGCGGTTCGGGTGAGGCACCCTCGCTCATCGAACTTCAGTCCGCGGTAGACGAGGCCGCGACCTCGCTCGAGGCCGTCCAGCACTCCCTGGAGCGCACGCGGTTCGAGCTCGCCGCCGCCCTGGATGCACAGCGCGAGGCCACGGAGGTCGCCGAGGCGGCGCTGTCGCGGCTGCACGAGTCCGACGCTCGCCTCGCCGCCGTGGCAGAGCAGCTGGGGCTCCTGGGCCAGGCCGCGCGTGCCGCGACCGCCGAGGCCGACCGCCTCGCCATGGCCGAGCAGGCTGCGCTGGAAGCCCTGGCCTCCGATGAGGCGACACTCGCGGATCTTGAGGAGCGCCTCGTCGCTGCGGAAGCCGAGAGCGGGGGGGAGGACATCGCAGATCGTCGCCCCGAGTTTTCCCGCGCAGCGGAGCAGGCCCGAGCCCAGGAAGTAGAGGCGCGCCTCACTGTGCGCACGGGCGAGGAGCGACTTGCCTCGCTCACCGCACGCGCGGACGGCCTTGAGCGCGCTGCGGCCAACGAGCGTGCTTCGCGACGTCGGGCCATCGAGCGCCGCGAGCAGCGTGCACGCGAGGCCGAGGTCGCCCAGGCGGTCGCCAAGGGCATCGAAGTGGTGCTCCGGTACCTGGATTCCTCGCTCTCACGCGCCGAGGTCGAGCGTCGTGAGCGCGAGGAGCAGCAGGCCACGCGCGATGCCACGCTCCAGCGGGTGCGCCAGTCACTTCGCGAGTTCGGCGCGGAGATGGAGAGACTGACCGACTCGGTGCACCGCGACGAAGTCGCGCGCGCGGAGCAGCGCCTGCGCATCGAGCAGGTGGAGGGGCGCGTCATCGAGGAGTTCGGCATCGAGCCTGATGCCCTCGTGACGGAGTACGGTCCCGACCAGCCCGTGCCTCCCACGCCCTCGGCGCCGGGCGACGAGATCGATCCTGACGCCCCCGCGCCGGAGCCCTATGCCTACGACCGGGCGCAGCAGGAGCGACGGCTCAAGTCGGCGGAGCGCGGTCTCGCGCTGCTGGGCAAGGTCAACCCCCTGGCCCTGGAGGAGTTCACCGCACTGGAGGAGCGCCTTCGCTTCCTCACGGAGCAGGTGGACGACCTGAAGCGCTCGCGCACCGATCTCCTCGCGATCATCAAGGAGGTGGACGAGCGCGTCGAGGCGGTCTTCACGGAGGCGTACCACGACACGGCCCGCGAATTCGAGCGCGTCTTCGCCCGACTCTTCCCAGGTGGCGATGGTCGTCTCGTCCTCACCGACCCCTCCGACATGCTCCTCACCGGGGTTGACGTCGAAGCCCGCCCGCCGGGCAAGAAGGTCAAGCGTCTGTCGCTGCTGTCCGGTGGAGAGCGTTCACTCACCGCCGTGGCGTTCCTCATCGCGCTCTTCAAGGCGCGTCCCAGTCCCTTCTACGTCCTCGACGAAGTCGAGGCCGCGCTGGACGACGTCAACCTGGGCCGGCTCATCGATGCCATCGACGAGCTGAGGACGACCTCGCAGTTGATCGTGGTGACGCACCAGAAGCGCACCATGGAGATCGCCGATGCGCTGTACGGCGTATCCATGCGCGGCGACGGCGTGACCCAGGTGGTCGGCCAGCGCCTTCGCGACCGCGATCCCGTCTCGGCCTGACGGGTTCGTCGCTGCTCCGCGTCGGTCCCTGAGAGGATCCACCCGTGGACTCCCTTGGCCTGATCCTCGCCGTTGCCGTAGCCCTGCTCGTCGTCGTGGGTGTCGTCGTCGCCCTGGTGCGGCGTCGCCCAGCCGCTCCTGAGCGGCCACGCCCCGGCATCGACTACGCGCCCGGAGTGGGTGACGACGACACCACCCCGCGCGACACGGCCCGCCGGGCCATCGAGGAGGCGGTGCCCGCCGATGCGCTCGGAGCAACCGACCTCATCGAGGTCGAGGACCTCGATGCCGGCGTCGAGATCGATCTCGAGGAAGTAGACCTAGAGACGCTCGGGATCGAGCAGCCCGAGCCGGCGGCGGGACGTCTCACCCGCTTGCGCCGAAGGCTCGCGCGATCGCAGTCCGCGCTGGGCCGTGGATTGCTCTCCCTCATGTCGCGCGACACCGTCGATGCGGCCACGTGGGACGAGGTAGAGGAGACGCTCCTCACCGCGGACCTCGGTGTCGCAGCATCCACCGACCTCCTGGAGCGACTGAGGGCTCGCGTGCTGGCGGAGAGTCCGTCCACACCTGAGGAGGTGCGGGCCCTGCTGCGCGAGGAGCTCATCGCCCTCGTCGATCCGACAATGGACCGCTCGCTGCACTCCGTGCGCGATGGTGATGGCCCCGCTGTGCTCCTCGTCGTAGGCGTCAACGGCACGGGCAAGACCACGACCACGGGCAAGCTCGGGCGACTGCTCGTCGCAGAGGGGCGCACGGTCGTGCTCGGCGCAGCCGACACCTTCCGCGCGGCTGCTGCCGACCAGTTGCAGACGTGGGGTGACCGCGTGGGTGCCGCCGTCGTGCGAGGGCCCGAGGGGGGTGATCCTGCCGCCGTGGCCTTCGATGCCGTGCGCATCGGAGCAGAGGCCGATGTCGACACCGTCGTCATCGACACCGCGGGACGCCTCCACACCAAGGTCGGCCTTATGGACGAGCTCGGCAAGGTAAAGCGCGTGATGGAGAAGCAGGGACCTGTCGATGAGGTCCTGCTCGTGCTTGACGCGACGACGGGCCAGAACGGCCTCACGCAGGCCAAGGTGTTCTCCGAGGTCGTCGACGTCACCGGCATCGTGCTCACCAAGCTTGATGGCACCGCCAAGGGCGGCATCGTCGTGGCCGTGCAGCGGGAGTTGGGTGTGCCGGTCAAGCTCGTTGGCCTGGGGGAGGGCCCGGACGATCTCGCCCCCTTCGACCCCGCGGAGTTCGTCGACGCGCTCCTCGAGGAGTAGTCCGCCCCGTCACGCGCCTGCGACGTCACATGCCTGAAACATCAAGGCTGCGGAAGTCACCCACACGTAACCGGGGAACCCATCCGAGGTAACGCCTGTGGGCTTGGCTCCCTCCCAGTCGACCGACTCAGGGATGCGACACGAGGAGTGTGACGCTCATGGATTCCGCGCTCAACACGGGTGATACCGCCTGGATGCTCATGGCAGCAGCGATGGTGCTGCTCATGATCCCCGGACTGGCCTTCTTCTACGGTGGCATGGTCCGGGTCAAGTCAGTGCTCAACATGATGATGATGATCATGGGTGCGCTCTTCATCGTGGGCATCCTGTGGATGCTCTACGGCTACTCGATGGCCTTCGGCGCCTCCTATGGGCAGGCGGGCCTACTGGGCAATGTGACGGAGTACTTCGGACTCGAGGGACTCATGGCCGACGATCCCGAGGCCAGCGTGCCCGCCATGATCTTCGTGGCGTTCCAGGCGATGTTCGCCTGCCTGACGGTGGGCCTCATCGCGGGAGCCATCGCGGATCGCACGAAGTTCAGCGCGTGGCTGGTGTTCGCCGCTATCTGGGCAACCCTGGTCTACTTCCCCGTGGCGCACTGGGTCTTCAACCTCGACCCGGAGAATGGCGGATGGATCGCCAAGCTCGGCGTGATCGACTTCGCCGGCGGCACAGCGGTGCACATCAACGCCGGCATCGCTGCGCTCGCGCTCGTCATTCTCATCGGAGCGAGGCTGGGGTGGCCCCGCACGCCGATGAAGCCGCACAACCTCACCCTGGTGATGATCGGTGCCGCGCTCCTGTGGTTCGGGTGGTTCGGATTCAACGCGGGCTCCCAGGTGGCGGCCGACAACACATCGGCGGTCGTCTTCCTCAACACCTTCGTCGCCACGTGTGCGGCGGGGCTCGGCTGGCTCGTGACGGAGAAAATCCGCGACGGGCATGCGACCTCCCTCGGTGCGGCCTCAGGCATTGTCGCCGGCCTGGTGGCGATCACACCCGCCTGTAGCGCGGTGAGCCCGCTGGGTGCGTCCATCATCGGGCTGATCGCCGGCGTGCTGTGCGCCTTGGCGGTCGGGCTCAAGTACAAGCTGAAGTACGACGACTCCCTCGACGTCGTGGGCGTCCACCTCGTCGGCGGTCTCGTGGGCACGCTGCTTATCGGCTTCCTCGCGACAGAGGCGGCTCCCGCCGGCGTTAACGGCCTTCTGTACGGCGGAGGCGCTGACCAGCTGGGCAAGCAGGCCATCGGCGCATTCGCCGTGCTCTTCTACTCGCTTATCCTCACCTTCATCATCGGCTACCTCATCAAGGTGACGATGGGCTTCCGGGTGAGCGAAGAGGTGGAGATCAGCGGCGTCGATCTCGAAGAGCATGCGGAGTCGGCATACGAGCTGGGCGATTCGGGAGGTGGCGGTGTCTTCGCAGGTATCGGTCACCGCACGCACGGAGGGGAGCAGTAGATGAAACTCATCACCGCCATCATCAAGCCCTTCAAGCTTGAGGACGTCAAGGTAGCCCTTGAGGGCAAGGGCATTCATGGCATGACCGTGAGCGAGGCGAGCGGCTTCGGCCGTCAGCGCGGGCACACCGAGGTCTACCGGGGCGCGGAGTACACCGTCGACCTCGTGCCCAAGGTCCGTGTCGAGGTGGTCGTCGACGACGCGGACGCCACAGGGGTCGTCGAAGCCATCGTGGCGGCTGCGCAGACAGGCAAGATCGGCGACGGCAAGGTCTGGGTCGTCCCGGTGGAGTCCGTGGTCCGCGTGCGCACCGGGGAGAGCGGTCCGGACGCACTCTGATGGTCGAGGCCACCGTGAGCGACGGGTCGGCGAGTGGGGCTTCGGCCCCACTCGCCGACCCTGCGGCGTATCGCGATGCTCGCACCGAGCTGCTGGGCCGCCCGGTGGGCTCGCGCGCGGCGCGGCGCCGGGCGCTCGCGACGCTCACCGACGACTGGCTCACCGCCGTCTTCGCGTCGAGCCGCGCCTCCGATTTGGGGGCGTGCCTCCTCGCGGTGGGCGGCTACGGACGGGGTGAGCTGACGGCCGGGAGCGATCTGGACCTCCTGCTTGTCCTGCCGGATCGAGTCGATCCCGCGGATGCGCGCGTGGTCGAGGTCGTCGACGCACTGTGGTACCCGGTCTGGGATAGCGGAGTGCGCGTCGACCACAGCGTGCGCACACCGGCAGAGGTGCGCCGCACCGCCACGCGCGATGTCCGAGTCGTGCTGGGTCTTCTGGACGCGCGTCCCGTCGTCGGCGACGCCGCGCTGGGGGAGCGTGTCACGGCATCGATCCTGTCCGACTGGCGTGCACTCGCACGCACGCGGCTGGGGGAGGTACGCGCGCACGTCGATCGTCGACGTGCCCAGCACGGTGATGCGGCACATCTGCTCGAACCCGATCTCAAGGAGGCGTACGGCGGCCTGCGCGATGCGGGAATCCTCGATGCGATTGCCGCGTCGTGGGTGACGGACGTGCCTCGCGAGGGCCTCGAGGATGCTCGCCTCTCGCTGCTCGATATCCGCGACGCGCTTCATGAGAGCGCGCTGCGCGATGGCCGGCGTCCCTCGGACATCCTTCGGGCGCAGGATCAAGAGGACGTGGCTGAGCGCCTTGGCTTGGCGAGTCGCGATGCGCTCCTGAGGAACCTTGGCGAATCCGCCCGGGCCGTGTCCTACGCCTCGGACACCACGTGGCACCGCATCGCGCGACTCGAGCGCGATCGATCCCGGCGGAGCGTGAGTCGCCGCCTGCGCCGCCCAGGACCCGAGCGTGTCCCTCTTGCGGAGGGTGTCGTCGTCCATGACGGTGAGGTGGCGCTGGCCGCAGAAGCGCGTCCCGATCGCGATCCCGTCCTCGTCCTGCGCCTTGCTGCGGCGGCCGCTCAGGCCGGGTTGCCGGTCTCGCCGGGCGCGGTGGCCCGCCTGGCACGCGAGTCCGCGCCCATTCCCGTGCCGTGGCCGCCCGAGGCACGCGATGCCCTCGTGTCCCTGCTGGGGTCGGGCCCTGCGCTCGTGCCCGTCTGGGAGGCACTCGATCAGCACGGCCTCATCGTGAGGCTGATCCCGGAGTGGGAGGTCGTGCGATCCGCTCCGCAAGGCAATCCGGTCCATCTCTACCGCGTCGATCGCCACCTCGTGCAGACCGCCGCCGAGTGCGCGCCTCGTCTCCGCGACGTCGTGCGCCCCGACCTGCTGCTTCTCGGCGCGCTCCTGCACGACATCGGCAAGGCGCGGCCGGGAGATCACAGTGAGGTGGGTGCCGTGCTCGCCGACGTCATCGCCGCGCGCATGGGTCTCGCCGAATCAGACCGCGCCGTCCTCGTCGTACTCGTCCGCCAACACCTCCTGCTACCCGAGACGGCGACACGACGCGATCTCGAGGATCCCCTCACGGCGCTGCGCGTGGCAGATGCCGTGGGCACGGTGGAGACCCTCGATCTGCTGAGGGCGCTCACCTACGCCGACGCCGCCGCGACGGGGCCGGGGGCGTGGAGTGAGTGGAAGGCCTCACTCGTGGACGACCTTGTGGCTCGGACGCGCGCCAGCCTGGCGGGAGCCCTACCCCCTGCCGCGCCGGTGATCGCGGAGCGGCATGCGCATCTGCTGGCCTCCGATGGCGTCGACCTCATCCTCGAGCGAGGCGCGCCGGCCTCGCGCGTCGTCGTCGCGGCGCCCGATCGCCCCGGATTGCTCGGCGCCATCGCCGGGGTGCTGGCGGTGCATCGACTCGAGGTGAAGGCGGCCGACACGGAGTCGGTGGGGGATCGGGCCGTGACGTCGTGGACCGTCGTGCCCTTCTACGGAGATTTTCCCGCCGTTGACCTCGTCCGTGCTGACATCCTCCGTGCGCTCGCGGGCGAGATCGACCTGAGTCAGCGCCTGGCGCATCGCCGCCAGGGCACGACGGGAGCGCCTCCGCGCGTCGACTTCGTGCCGGGTGCCGCGAGTGACGCTGACGTGCTGGAGGTGCGCGCCCACGACGAGCCCGCGCTGCTCCATCGCATCGGCGAGGCGATCAGCCAGGCGGGGGCGACGATCGTGGCGGCGCGCGTCGAGACTCTCGGATCCGAGGCGGTGGATGTGTTCTATCTGCGTCGCGCCGGGGGAGGGCGATTGGCTACCGAAGATCGAGCGCTCGTCATCGGTGCCGTCCTCGACCGCCTTCAGCGGGCAGATGACCCTGCGGGCATGGCTGCAGGGGTCGAGCCGCCCCCATCGGGTCTTCCCGGCACGATCTAGGCTGGGGCATCGCCCGGGTGCCCGGGCCTCGCCTTGACCAGGAGCCCTTGAGTTGTTCGCATCCCTGTCCGACCGCCTTTCGGTCACCTTCCGCAACCTCCGCGGCAAGGGGCGTCTGTCCGAGGCGGACATCGACGAGACGGTCCGGGAGATCCGGATCGCACTGCTGGATGCCGACGTAGCCCTGCCCGTGGTGCGCGACTTCTGCGCGCGCGTCAAGGAGCGTGCCCTGTCCTCGGAGGTGTCGGGCGCACTCAATCCGGCCCAGCAGGTCGTCAAGATCGTTCACGAGCAGCTCATCACCATCCTCGGCGGGGAGACCCGCCGACTGCGGTTCGCCAAGCAGCCGCCGACGGTCATCCTCCTCGCGGGCTTGCAGGGTGCGGGCAAGACCACGCTTGCAGGCAAGCTCGCTGCGCATCTCAAGTCGCAATCGCACACCCCGCTGCTGGTTGCTGCGGATCTGCAGCGGCCCAATGCCGTTGACCAGTTGCGCATTGTCGGCGAGCGGGCCGGCGTCCCTGTCTTCGCACCCGAGCCGGGCAATGGCGTTGGGGATCCTGTCGAGGTTGCCCGAGCTTCGGTGAAGCACGCGGAGGTGCAACTCAACGACATCGTCATCGTGGATACGGCGGGCCGCCTCGCGATTGATGCCGAGCTCATGGACCAACTCGTGCGCGTGCGGGACGCGGTGAATCCCGATGAGGTTCTCCTCGTCGTCGACGCCATGATCGGTCAGGACGCCGTGCGCACCGCCGAAGAGTTCGGAGCCGGGGTCGGCTTCGACGGCGTTGTCCTCACCAAGCTCGACGGTGATGCCCGCGGCGGTGCCGCACTCTCGATCGTGTCCGTGACGGGCCGGCCCGTCCTCTTCGCGTCGACGGGGGAGAAGCTCGAGGACTTCGAGGCCTTCCATCCCGATCGCATGGCGTCGCGCATCCTCGACATGGGGGATGTCCTCACGCTGATCGAGCAGGCGGAGCAGGTATTCGATGCCGAGCAGGCCGAGCGCATGGCGCAGAAGGTCTCGCAGGGAGAGGACTTCACCCTCGAGGACTTCCTCGAGCAGATGCAGGCCGTCAAGAAGATGGGCTCGCTGGGCAAGATCCTGGGGATGCTGCCCGGCATGGGTGAGATGAAGGCGCAACTCGACCAGGTCGATGACCGCGAGCTTGATCGCGTTGCGGCGATCATCCAGTCGATGACCCCCGAGGAGCGTCGCAATCCCAAGATCCTCAATGGCTCGCGACGGGCACGCATCGCACGGGGCTCGGGCACGCAGGTGAGCGACGTCAACGGGCTCGTCGACCGCTTCGGCGAGGCGCAGAAGATGATGCGCCAGATGCGCGGGGGCAAGGGCATGCCGGGGATGCCGGGCATGCCGGGGATGCCGGGCTTCGGGGGCGGGGGCGGCAAGAAGTCGAAGGGGCGGTCGGGCAAGGCCCCGGCCAAGCCCAAGAAGGGTCGCAGTGGCAATCCCGCCAAGCGTGCCGCCGAGGAGAAGGAGGCCGCCGTGCGCCCCGAGGGGTCAGGGGGGATGGCCGAAGCCCCCGCCTCGGCCGACTTCGAACTCCCCGACGACCTCAAGCGGCTCCTCGGGGGCTGATTCGCTCCCCAGGGCGCGCTTCTGGCAGACTCCTCCCTGCTGTACGTAGTCCAGGGTCCCTCTCAACCCCGGTCGGCGTACCCGACCGGTCCGGTGGCGACGCACCCCACGCGACGCTCACGGCCCACCATGACCACCCTCGGGTGGACGAATCGAATGGAGCAGCCCGGCCGTGGCCGCCAAGATCAAGTTGAAGCGCGTGGGCAAGGTCCACGCCCCCCAGTACCGTGTCATCGTCGCCGATTCGCGGACCAAGCGCGATGGTCGAGCGATCGAAGAGATCGGCGTGTACCAGCCGATGCAGGATCCCAGCCTCATTGCTATCGACTCCGAGCGCGCCCAGTACTGGCTCAAGGTCGGCGCCCAGCCCACCGAGGCCGTGCTCGTGCTGCTCAAGATCACCGGTGACTGGCAGAAGTTCAAGGGCCTCCCGGGTCAGGAGGGCACCCTCAAGGTTGCCGCTCCCAAGGAGTCCAAGGTCGTCGCCTACGAGGCCGCCGTGAAGCAGGCTGCCGACGAGCCCAAGACCCCGACACCGCGCAAGGTCGCAGAGAAGGTCGCTGACGCCGCTGTCGCCGAGGCAGTCGCTGTCGCGGCCGCCGACGACGCCGTGCTCGCCGAGGCCGAGGCCATCGTCGAGATCGCCGAGGCCAATGCCGGTGAGGTGAGCGTTGCTGAGGCGGAGGCCGCAGTCGAGGCTGCCGTCGAGGCTGACGTCGTCGCCGATGCCGCCGCTGCGGTGGCCGACGAGGCTGTTGCCGAGGCTGTCGAGGCCGCGGCCGAGTCCACCGAGGCCTGACATGCTCGAAGACGCCCTGGGGCATCTCGTACGCGGCATCGTGGATCACCCCGATGATGTCGCTGTGCGCGCCCGCACCGGCCGCCGCGGCCGCTCCCTCGAGGTGCGTGTGCACCCCGAGGACATGGGCCGCGTGATCGGTCGTTCGGGGCGCACTGCCACAGCGCTGCGCACCGTCGTCTCTGCGATCTCGCGAGACGGCAGTGTGCGCATCGACTTCCTCGACGTCGACGAACGCTGACATCATCGTGCGCGTCGTGGTCGCGCGTGTGGGCCGCGCACTCGGGGTCAAAGGCGATGTGCTCGTCGACGTCCTCACCGACGAGCCGGAGCGTCGGCTCGCTCCGGGTGTCGAGCTGCAGGCGATGGGCGGCGGTCGCACGGTCCGCATCGAGTCGGTGCGTCCGCACGGTGGCCGGCTGTGCGTGCACTTCGCTGGTATCGAAGACCGCACGGCCGCGGAATCCCTCACCGGTCTCATGCTCGAGGCAGAGCGAGGAGTCGACGAGCGGCCGGAGGATCCCGAGGAGTTCTACGACGACGCGCTCATCGGGCTCGAGGTCGTGACGGAGGCCGGCGAACGCGTGGGCTCCGTGACTGAGGTCCTTCACCTGCCCGCGCAGGATGTGCTCGCCGTGCGCGCGGCCCCCGATGGACCCGAGATCCTTGTCCCCTTCGTCGCAGACATCGTGCCTGTCGTCGACATCGAGGGGGCACGCATCGTCATCAGGCCGCCCGATGGCCTGCTTGATGTGGCGGAGGAACCCGAGGAGTCCGCGTGAGGAGGGAGTCCGCGTGAGGATCGATGTCGTCACGATCTTCCCCGACTATCTCGCTCCGCTCGGGCTCTCACTGGTGGGCAAGGCCCGCGAGCAGGGCCTTCTCGAGATCCACGTGCACGACTTGCGCGAGCACACTCATGATCGCCATCGCACCGTCGACGACGAGCCCTACGGTGGTGGACCCGGCATGGTCATGCGCCCCGAGCCTTGGGGCAAGGCGCTCGATGCGGTGCTGCCCCTGCATTCCGACCCGTTGCTCGTCATCCCGACTCCCTCGGGCCGCCCCTTCACGCAGGCGCTGGCCACGCAGTGGGCCTCCCGACCCGGCCTGGTCTTCGCGTGTGGTCGCTACGAGGGCATAGACGCCCGCGTCGCCGAGGAGTACGGCGAGCGCGTCGAGGTCGCACCGGTCTCAATCGGCGACTACGTGCTGGCCGGCGGGGAGGTCGCCGCGCTCGCGATGGTTGAGGCTGTCACCCGCCTGCTGCCGGGTGTCGTCGGCAACGAGCAGAGCATCGTGGACGACTCGTTCGCGGCCGGGGCGATGGAGGGCCTTGTGGAAGGCCCGGTCTACACGCGCCCTCCCGAGTGGCGCGGGCACGCGGTGCCCGACGTGCTGCTGTCAGGGGACCACGCCCGGATTGCCGCGTGGCGCCGGGAGCAGGCGGAGCGGCGTACGCGTGAGATGCGCCCCGACCTCTGGGAAGGCTGAACGCCGCCCTTGGCGCGTCCGCCTAGCGAACACCCGAAGCCGGCACTCAAGGCCCCCTGTGGCACACTTTTCCTGCCGTTCCCGCCGATAGAGGGGCCCGCCCGCCACAGGGGGAGGGCCAACAGGGAGCGGATCTCTCGCCCAGTCCCGGGCCGAGAGCCGTGCCATCCCCACGGGATGGATCAACCGCGGGCGACCTGTGGCGCCGGCAGGAAGTGATTGCGCCATGCAGACTCTCGATGATCTCGACTCCGCGTCCCTCCGCGATGACATCCCTGACTTCCGTGCGGGCGACACCGTCAAGGTGCACGTCAAGGTCGTCGAGGGCAACAAGACCCGCGTCCAGGTCTTCCAGGGCGTCGTGATCGGTCGCGCGGGCGATGGCATCCGCGAAACGTTCACGGTCCGCAAGGTGTCCTACGGCGTAGGAGTGGAGCGGACCTTCCCCCTTCACACCCCGATCATCGACAAGGTCGAGGTCGTGTCGCGAGGCGATGTGCGCCGGGCCAAGCTCTACTACCTGCGCAATCTCCGAGGCAAGGCCGCCAAGATCAAGGAACTCCGCGACACCACTCCCGCCGCCGCGGAGTGAGGCCGTTGCGCACGCTCGCACGCGGTACTGTCGAGCGATCATGAGCGAGTCCGGTCCGCGCGAGGGAACCCCCGCGGGCCAGGAGGCGTCCCAGGGCGTGTCGTCGCCGAAGCGTTCCCGGCCGCGCATCCCGGCGTGGCTGGAATTCCCCTTGCTCATCATCGGGGCTTTCCTGGTCGCCTTCGTCGTCAAGACCTTCCTCGTGCAGGCCTTCTACATCCCTTCTGGCTCGATGGAGGACACCCTCCAGGTCGGTGACCGCGTCTTGGTCAACAAGGTCGTCTACCACCTACGACCCATCGAGCGCGGCGACATCGTCGTCTTCGACGGCACCGGCTCCTTCATCACCGGTGAGGTCGTCGAGCCAGAGCGCTCGCCGGTCGAGGTCGTCGGACGGCTCCTGGGCGAGATCGTCGGTCTCGCTCCGCCGCGAGACACGGACTTCATCAAGCGCGTCATCGGGGTGGGTGGCGATCGCGTCGTGTGCTGCGATGCCGACGGTCGCATCACGGTCAACGGCGTAGCCCTCGACGAAGAGGCCTACCTCTACCGCAATAACCCACCGAGCAAGCAGCCCTTCGACGTGCTCGTGCCGGAGGGGACGCTCTGGGTCATGGGCGACCACCGGTCCGCGTCCGCGGACTCACGGGCGCACCTGGGCGACCCCGGCGGTGGCATGGTGCCGGTCGATCGGGTCATCGGCCGGGCCTTCGCTGTCGTCTGGCCTGTGGGCAACGCCCAGGTCCTCGAGATCCCGGCCACGTTCGACCAGCCGGCCCTCGACGGATCCGGGCCCTCCCCGTGAGCGCACCCTCGCTGCGCCCACCCGACGATGACACCCAGCCCATCCCGGTGGTGCGCGGCCGTCACGCGGCCCCGCGGCGGAAGCGGTCCGCTGGCGCGTGGGCCCTGCTCATCGGTCGCGAAGCGGGCATCGTCCTCGGCATCGTCGCCGTCCTGGTCATCCTGGCGAGGCTGGTGATCGGCCAGGTGGCCTACGTCGCCGACGATGCCATGGAGCCCACCCTCAACGCCGGGGATCGCGTGGTCGTGACTTCTTGGGGGGAGCCCGGCAGCGGTGATGTGGTCCTCGTGCGCAGTCCCGAGGCGTGGGGCTTGCCCTCAGACACCGCCGCCGTCCGTGTCATCGCCGTAGGCGGCCAGCGCGTGGCTTGCTGCGACGACTCAGGCCGCGTCACCGTCGATGGCGTACCCCTTGACGAGTCATACACCTCGGGTGTCACCGACCAGGTCACCTTCGACGTCGTCGTCCCCGAGGGCCGAGTCTTTGTGCTCGCCGACCGGCGTGCGGCCGCGCGCGACAGCCGCGTCCTGTTGGAGGTCGATGGAGGCACCCTCCCTCGCGAGGATGTGCTGGGGCGCGTTGTCTTGGTGGCATGGCCGCCCCGGGGCCCCGTGGGCTAAGGCAGTCGATGGCGGTCACCCTGCGCGTCGAGCGCGCACTCCTGCGGGAGTCGAGCCCCGGCACTCTCCTGGCGGCCATCGACGAGGTCGGTCGTGGTGCCCTGGCCGGTCCTGTCGCCGTCGGCGTGGTCGTGATTGACGATGCGACTCCGGCCGCTCCCCGAGGAGTGCGGGATAGCAAGGAGTGCGATCAGACGACTCGCGAACTGCTCGCACCACGCGTGCGTGCGTGGGCGCTTCGCAGTGCCGTGGGGATGTCATCGTCAGCCGAAATCGACGCGATAGGCATCGTGAGTGCACTCGCGCTCGCGGCCGCGCGTGCCCTCAACGCCACGGGCTTGCGCCCTGACCTGGTACTCCTCGACGGCAAGCACGACTGGATGTCGCGCGTCACCCCGGGATCTCGGGTGGTCACCCGGATCCAGGCCGATGCCACCTGCGCCGCCGTGGCAGCGGCCAGCATCATCGCGAAGGTGACGAGGGACGCCCACATGGTGGACCTGGCCCGGCTGCAGCCGGAGTACGGCTGGGGCGCCAACAAGGGCTACGCCGCTCCCGACCACGTGGCAGCGCTCGAGCGTCTCGGGCCCTCGCCGTGGCATCGAGTGAGCTGGCGATTGCCGGGGGTGTCCACAGCGTCGCCTTAGGCACTCCATCCCCAGGCCGGCGCGGAATTCTCCCTGCGCTCCCCGCCGCGAGGACGCTGCCCGCGAGGGCCGACGGTCCACGGAGGGAGTGGGATGGGTGCGCAGCATCTGCAACGGGGTCGCTGGGGGGAGGATCTCGCGGTCCGCCACCTGGAGCGCCTCGGACTCACCGTCATCGATCGCAACTGGCGGTCTCGCACGGGTGAGATCGACATCGTCGCCGGAGACGCGGAGGCCGACACGGTCATCTTCTGCGAGGTCAAGACGCGCAGCTCGGAGGACTTCGGCTCGCCGCTTGCTGCCGTCACCCCGCGCAAGGTGCGTCGCCTGCGTGCCTTGGCGAGCGAGTGGATGCGCTCCCACGATCACCATGCCCGAGAGGTGCGCATCGATGTCATCGGCATCGTGCTGAGCACCCGGGGCGCTCCGAGCCTGGAGCATCTGCGCGGGGTGGCGTGATGGTGGCGCGCTGCCGCACGGCGGTGATCGTGGGCGTCACGGCGAGGATCGTCGATGTCGAAGCCGATGTGAGCTCGGGCCTTCCAGGGCTCACCATCGTGGGACTCGCCGACACCGCGGTGAGCGAATCCCGTGACCGGGTCCGCGCCGCGGTCGAGCACAGCGGGCTCGAGTGGCCGCGCACCCGGGTGACCGTCGCACTCCTGCCCGCATCGCTGCCCAAGCGCGGATCCGCACTCGACGCCGCCATCGCGGTCGCGATACTCGCGGCGTCACGACAGGTGCCCGAGGAGGCAGCCGCGCGTGCGTGCGTGCTCGGAGAGCTGGGACTCGACGGCCGCATCCACGCGGTGCCCGGTGCCATTGCCGCCTCCCTCGCCATCCAGGGCGAGGGTGTGCGCTTGCTCGTGCCCGTGGCCGCAGTGGGGGAGGCCGGGCTTGTCCCCGGGGTCGACGTCGGCGGCGTGCGCGACCTCGCCCATCTCGTCGGGGTCCTGCGAGGCGATGCCGCGCCGGAGCATCCCGCCCCCGACGAGCCTGCCAGTGCGGGCGATGCGCCCGACCTTGCCGACGTACGCGGGCAGGCCGAGGCTCGCCGAGCCCTGGAGGTCGCGGCGGCGGGTGGTCACCACCTGGCGATGGTGGGGGTGCCCGGGGTAGGAAAAACCCTTCTCGCTGAGCGTCTGCCCGGCCTCATTCCGTCGCTCGACGACGCCATGGCCCTGGAGGTGACGGCCATCCAGTCGGCGGCGGGGCTGGACCCGCGCGGGCTCGTGCGTCGCGCACCCTTCCAGGCTCCGCATCACTCGGCGTCCATGACGGCGATCGTCGGCGGCGGCCAGGCGGGTCGACTCCGCCTCGGGTCGGCCACGCTCGCGCACCGCGGAGTCCTCTTCCTTGATGAGGCCCCGGAATTTGCCCGCTCCGTGCTGGATGCCCTGCGTCAACCACTCGAGAGCGGCGAGGTGCGCATCGCCCGCGCTGATATCTCCGGAGTGCTGCCGGCACGCTTCTCGCTCGTCATCGCGGCCAACCCGTGTCCTTGTGGCAAGGGCGTGGGCATGGATGCTGCCTGTGCCTGCTCGCCGATGGACAAGCGTCGTTACGCCGCCAAGATGTCGGGGCCGATACTGGACCGCATCGACCTGCGGGTAACCCTCGAGCGACCGACCCTCGCGCAGATCGGCGAGCCAGGAGAGGCGACGGAGGTCGTGGCCGACCGCGTCGCTGAGGCCCGCTCCCGAGCAGCGACGCGATGGTCTGGCGATGGCGGAGCATGGAGTGTCAATGCAGAGGTGCCGGGCTCATTGATCCGCGATCGTTATCGACCCGATGACGCGGGGGCGCGACTGCTGCGGGCCGCCTTCTCGCGTGGCGCGCTGAGCATGCGGGGCGCCGATCGGGTGGTGCGCGTGGCGTGGACGCTCGCCGATCTCGACAGGGCCGATCGGCCGGGAGGTGATCACGTCGCGGGAGCGATGTTGCTGCGCGGAGGGGGTCTGGCATGGGCGGCATGAGCCTGCTGGCCGTCGCCGAGCCGGACCGCATCGGGCGACTTCTGCTCTCCCAGTGGTGCGAGGCGGCCGACAGGGCCTTGGGTGCCCGGGTCCGCCAGATCAGTGCCCACGGTGTCGTCGAAGAGATCCTCGCCGGGCGGTCTCCGCTGCCGGCCTCGACGGGCCGCGTCCCGGCGGGCACGGCATACGACGAAGCGGTCATCCGGTGGGTTGAGCCCGCGCTGACGACTGCCGAGCGCATCGGGGCGCGCTATGTCGTGCCCGGTGATCCCGAGTGGCCCACACAACTCGACGATCTCGGTGACGCGATGCCTCTCGGGCTCTGGGTCGCGGGCGCAGGCCACCTTCGACTGCTCGCCCTTCGCTCACTCTCGGTGGTCGGTGCCCGCTCGGCCACCGCCTACGGCGAAGGAATCGCGCGTGAGTTGGGTGCCCATCTCGCCGAGTCCGGCTGGCTCACGGTGTCGGGTGGCGCCTTCGGCATCGACGCAGCCGCGCATCGGGGATCCCTTGCCGTCGGCGGCGCCACGGCTTGCGTGCTGGCCGGAGGCGTCGACGTGCCCTATCCGCGGTCACATGCTGACCTGCTCGCGCGGATCCGAGAGTCCGGCGTACTCATCAGCGAGGCGCCCCTGGGTGGTGCCGCGATGCGTCATCGGTTCCTTACGCGCAATCGGATCATCGCCGCCCTGAGTCGCGGCACGGTGCTCGTCGAGGCGGCAGTGCGCTCCGGTGGCCGCTCTACCGTGCGCGAGGCACGTGATCTGCATCGTGTCGTCATGGCCTTCCCCGGGCCGGTCACGTCACCTATGTCAGCGGGCTGTCACGTCGTCATCAGGGACGAGGGGGCACATCTGGTCGCGTCCCCGCGCGAGGTCCTTGCCCTCGTCGAGGGGCGCCTTGCTCCGGAGGAGCACGCCCACGCGGGCGTTGGCGATGGGCTCGGATGGCGGGAGCGGCGGGTCCTCGACGCCGTCCCGGCCCGTCGCCCGGCGCCGCTGGCCAACATCGCGCGCCTGGCGGGCCTGGGCCTCGCCGAGACGATGGCAGCCCTCGGCACCCTCGACGCCCTGGGCTACGTCGCGCGCGCAGGCGAGGGCTGGGCACGCACCCAGGCGTGAGTCGCTGCCCGGATCCCGAGCCGGCAGGCGTCAGCATGGGCAGATGACCGAGTCGCCGGAAGCTCCCGTGGGCGACTGGGCCGAGGTCATCGCCCGCTTCGGAGACCACCTCAGTCTCGAGCTCGGGCGCAGCGAGCACACGGTGCGGGCGTACCTCGGCGACCTTGAGGCCCTGGCCCACTTCGCGCGGGAGCGTGACATCGACCACGTGCGCGATCTCAACCTGCTCGCGCTGCGTACGTGGCTCGCTGACCAGGAGCGGCGCGGCCTCTCGCGCAGCACCCTGGCGCGGCGCGCCGCGAGCGCCCGCGTCTTCACGGAGTGGGCTGTCGAGCGCGGAATCCTCGTGTCCGATGTGGCAGCACGACTGGCCTCGCCGAAACGTGCCCACCGTCTCCCCGCGGTGCTCACGGCGGACCAGGCCGTGGCGGTGCTCGACGCCGCCGCAGAGGCCTGCGACTCACCCATCGGCCTGCGCGATCTCGCGATCCTCGAGACCCTCTACGCCACCGGGATCCGGGTCGGTGAGCTGGTGGGACTCGACATCGACGACATCGACATGACCCGACGGACCCTGCGGGTGCTCGGCAAGGGTGGACGCGAGCGCACGGTGCCCTTCGGGCTTCCCGCGGAGCGAGCGCTGACGGCATGGCTCGGGGAGGGGCATGCTGCCCTGTGGCAGGCAGCGGGTGGTCCGGCAGCGTTCCTGGGTGCGCGGGGCGGGCGCATCGATCCGCGCACGGTGCGTGCCGTAGTGCATCGCACGGCCGGGGCCGTTGAGGGAGTCGCGGACATCGGGCCCCACGGATGGCGCCACACGTCGGCGACCCACGTGCTCGAGGGGGGTGCTGACCTGCGCGCCGTGCAGGAGATCCTCGGACACGCGAGCCTTGCGACAACGCAGATCTACACGCACGTCTCGGTGGAGCGGCTGCGCAAGACCTACGAGCAGGCACACCCGCGCGCGTAGGCGTCGAGCGGCTTGAGGACCACCGGTCGGCGCAGCATCTGCAGCGGATCGGCGTACACACGACCGTTCTTCAACCCCCAGTGGATGCCGGCGGAGTGGGCATCGTGGATCACGATGCCCAGGGGGTCCCCCGTGCGGATCTGGTCGCCGGCCTCGACGCTGGGCTGCACCCCCTCGTATGTCGTGCGCCAGCCGGTGCGACCCAGGATCCGATGGGGGTGCTGGACGCTCACGACCGACTTGCCCGCAACGCGGCCCGCGAAGCGCACGGTGCCCGAGGCGGGTGCCCGGACGACGGCGCCCGGCGCCGCAGCGAGGTCCACGCCGCGGTGACCGGGGGAGTAGGGCCCGGCGGGGGCTTGGAAAGGCCTCTCGACCACCAGCGGCGTTATCGGCGGAGTCCAGGCGGGCGGCCCGGCCCCCGGCGACAGGGCAAGCGAGACGACGAGGGGGAACAGGAGGGAGACGAGGCTCATCCCCACACGGTGCGAGCCGCGTCCTGCCGGCGCAAGTGCCTCGCCGCAGCCTGGGGACGGAGCACGGCTCGGGACCCCGTAGACTCCACGACTGGTCCGGGTCCGCCCGGATACATCGCGCACCCACCCCGCCAGGGGAGGGCCGTCGGTCCCGGCTTGCTGGGATGGCCCGACCGGGTGCCAGGAGCCGCCGCCAACCGGCGTCGGCATGGAACCGACAGCGGTCGGCACAGTCGGCCGCGCCCAAGGAGTGCCCCATGGCCGTCGTCACGATGCGCCAGCTGCTCGAGAGCGGTGTCCACTTCGGACACCAGACCCGACGCTGGAATCCCAAGATGAAGCGCTTCATCTTCACGGAGCGCAATGGCATCTACATCATCGACCTGCAGCAGTCGCTGTCTTACATCGACAACGCCTACGAGTTCGTCAAGGAGACCGTCGCTCGCGGCGGCACGATCCTCTTCGTCGGCACCAAGAAGCAGGCCCAGGAGCCCATCGCCCAGCAGGCGACGCGCGTCGGCATGCCCTACGTCAACCAGCGTTGGCTCGGCGGCATGCTCACCAACTTCAACACCGTGCACAAGAGGATCCAGCGCCTGAAGGAGCTCGAGGGTCTCGAGACCGATCCGGCCGCCGCAGGCCTGACCAAGAAGGAGCTCCTCGTCCTCG
>JBIKKK010000096.1:0-7756 GCA_044360385.1 Candidatus Nanopelagicales bacterium | reverse complement strand
ACGAGCGTGGCCGCAGCGTCCGCGCTGCCACCGGCCATGCCCGCGGCGACCGGGATGGCCTTGGTGATGTCGATAGCGACATCCGTCGCGGGGCGCCCGACATGGCGAGCGAGCGCGGCCGCCGCCTTCGCCGCGATATTGCCATCGCCCCCGGGGACAGACTCCACTCGATCACCCGTCGTCGTGATGACGCAGCCGGTCCCGGGTGCACCTTCGCGGACGGTGACCTCGTCCACCAGGGAGACGGCGTGGAAGACGGTCGTGATCTCGTGGTAGCCATCGGATCGCACCCCGCGCACGCGCAGGATGAGGTTGACCTTGGCGGGGGCGACCACGCGGACCTGCGTCACGGCTCGACAGTAGCGGGTGCGGGTGGGCCTCAGATCAACGTGCGAGCACTCGCGATGCGCGCAAACGCAGTCACGTCAAGGCTCTCGCCACGCGCTCCCGGGTCGACTCCCGCGGCGACGAGGACGCGCTCGGCATCTGCCGCCGAGCCTGCCCACCCTGCGAGGGCTGCCCTCAGGGTCTTGCGACGTTGAGCGAACGCCGCGTCGATCACCGCGAAGACCTCTGCCCGCGAGGCGGTCGAGGATGGAGGGTCATGCCGAGCGAAGGCAACCAGGCCGGACTCCACGCGAGGGACAGGCCAGAAGACGCTCGCCGGGACCGATCCGGCGCGCTCCGCCTGAGCGAACCACGCGAGCTTCACTGACGGCACGCCGTACGTCCGACTGCCCGGCGCGGCGACGAGACGGTCCGCGACCTCCGCCTGCACCATGACGAGACCCGTTCTCAGCGACGGGAAGGTCTCGAGCAGGTGCAAGACGACAGGGACCGAGACGTTGTAGGGCAGATTCGCCACGAGCGCATCGGGCGACCTCGGGAGGTCGTGGATGCGCAGTGCATCCGCCGCCAAGACGGTGAGCCGGTCGATGCTCTCCGGCTGCAGGCGCGTCACAGTGTCGGGGAGGGCCTCAGCCAGGACGGGGTCGATCTCGACGGCGACGACCTGCGTGCCCGCGGCAAGGAGACCGAGCGTGAGGCTGCCTACACCCGGGCCGACCTCGAGCACCACATCACCGGGCTGAAGGCCTGCGAGGCGCACGATGCGGCGCACGGTATTGGCGTCGACCACGAAGTTTTGACCCCACTGCTTGGTGGGTCGAATTCCCCATCGGTCGGCGATGCTCCGCACCTCGCCCGCGCCGAGGAGGCGGTCATCCACGGGGCGCTACCACTCGCCGAAGGCGCGCATGGCGTTGTCCCAGAGGTCAGCACACACCTGCTCGAGAGGCTCCCCACGCACCTCGGCCATGGCACGCACGGTGAGCGGTACGAGGTAGGAGGCGTTGACTCCCCCGCGATGTGGCACGGGGGTGAGGTAGGGAGCATCGGTCTCGACCAGCATCCGGTCGCGCGGGAGCACCCGCAGCGCCTCGCGTAGGTCATCGGCGTTCTTATAGGTCACGACACCGGCAAACGAGCAGTACCAGCCGTGGTCGGCGCAGAAGCGAGCCATGTCGGCATCGCCGGAGAAGCAGTGGAAGACCACCCGATCGGGCGCGCCTTCCTCGTCGAGGATGCTCAGGATGTCCGCGTGTGCCTCGCGGTCATGGATGACGAGCGTGCGATCGAGTCGCTTGGCCATGTCGATATGCCGACGGAAGGACTCGTGCTGCAGCGCCTGATCCGCAGCATCTCGCGTGCGGTAGTAGTCGAGACCGGTCTCGCCCACAGCACGGACCACGGGATCGCCCGCGAGGTCCTCAATGCGCGCCAGGGCACGGTCGAGCCCTTCTCGACCTTCGCGCGCGACGATCCGAGGCACGTCGTTGGGGTGCAGGGCCACCGCTGCCACGACTTCCGGGGTCACGCGCGCCGTCTCGACCGCCCATGCCGACGAAGCAACATCGCAGCCCACCTGCACGATGCGCGTGACGCCAGCCTCGCGGGCCATGGCCAGCGCGAGCTCGGGGGCGGGGGATTCACCAAGCTCGCGGTCGACGACGTCGAGATGGCAGTGGGTGTCCACGACGGACCGGGGAAGCGGCTCGGTGGGTGCGGGCCGATCCCTCACGCGGGCTCCTCCTCCAGGCGTGGGAAGAGCACGGCGCCCTTGGAGACCGTCGCACCCGCGGGGAGCTGGCCCCACTCGGCGATCCGGTCGACGCGCTGCTCGCCGAGGGGACCCAGGGTGGTGTCGGCTCCGATCTGCTCCCAGAGCAGTCCCATGGCCTTGGGCATCACCGGGTTGTAAAGCGTCGCGATGGCGCGCAGCGACTCGCACACGGTGTAGAGGATGGTGTCGAGACGCTCAGCAAGGGCATCGTCCTTGGCGACGACCCAGGGCGCCTGCTCGGTGACATAGAGATTGACGGCGTCGATGAAGCGGCGCACGGCGGAGATGCCCGAGGCGAAGTCCAGCGCGCACATCGCCGCATCCGTCTCCGCCGCGACCTGCGTGAGCAGCGCCCGAAGGTGCTCCTCCTCCGCCGTCGCCTCACCCGAGGCCGGCAGGCGGCCTCCGCGGTACCGCTGCACCATGGCCGTCGCGCGCGAGGCCAGGTTGCCCAGGCCGTTGGCGAGCTCGGCGGTGTAGCGGGCTGACATGTCCTCCCAGGAGAAGGAGCCGTCCTGACCGAATTGGATGGCGCGCATGAAGTAGTAGCGGAAGGCATCGGAGCCGAAGTGCCCCACGATCTGCTCCGGTGCGATGCCCGTGAGACGCGTCTTGCTCATCTTCTCCCCGCCGACGAGGAGCCAGCCGTGCGCGAAGACCTTGCGCGGCAGCGGCAGCCCCGCAGCCATGAGCATGGCCGGCCAGTAGACGGCGTGGAAGCGCAGGATGTCCTTGCCGACCAGGTGCACATCGGCAGGCCATGTCCGAGCGAAGAGCTCGGCCTCCGCCGTGCCCTCCGGAGCGCCGTACCCCACCGCCGTGGCGTAGTTGAGCAATGCGTCGAACCACACGTAGACGACCTGGCTCTCATCCCAGGGCAGGCCGATTCCCCACGAGACGGAGCTGCGTGACATGGAGATGTCGACAAGTCCCTTGCGGAGGAAGGACATCACTTCGTTGTAGGCACTCTGCGGCTCCACGGCCGAAGGATCCGCCTCGTAGTGTGCGATAAGGGCCTCGGTGAAGGCCGAGAGCCGGAAGAACCAGTTGGTCTCCTTGAGCATCTCGACCGATCGCTGGTGGACCGGGCACAGCTCATCTCCCTCGGGACCTGACACGAGGTCGCCAGGGAGCTTGAACTCCTCGCAGCCCACGCAGTAGGGGCCTTCATAGTCCGCTTCATAGACGTAGCCGTTGTCGCGCACCGTCTGCCAGAAGTGCTGCACGCGATCCTTGTGCCTCGGCTCGGTCGTCCTGATGAAGTCGTCATTGGCCGCATCGATGGTGGAGAGCACGGGTCGCCAGGACTCCTCGACGAGCCGATCGACCCACGCCTGCGGGCTGACTCCGCCGGCCTCGGCCGCACGCTGCACCTTGGTGCCGTGTTCATCGACTCCGGTGAGATACCACACCTCGTCACCACGCTGCCGGCGCCAGCGCGTGAGGACGTCCCCGGCCGTCGTCGTGTAGGCATGGCCGATGTGTGGGGCGTCATTGACGTAATAGATCGGCGTCGTGACGTAATAGGCGGCCATGGTGGGCGATCCTACTTTCCGGATGGTTGCGCGCCGCCCTTGGCACGGACCACCGCGTCATACACTTCGCGTCGAGCCACGCCCCGCCGACGCGCGACTGAGGCGATCGCCGTACGCCGATCAGCGCCATCGGACTCGACCATCGCCACCTCGTCGGCCCATGACTGCGGATCACCACTTCGACCCGGGGCATCCGCACCGCCGACGACGAGCGTGATCTCCCCCCGCACCTCCGCAAGACCGTCACGGAGATCACCGAGGGTGCCGCGAAGGACTTCCTCGTAGGTCTTCGTCAGCTCCCGGCAAATGGCAGCGGGTCGATCCCCACCGAGCCCCTCCGCCAGTGCCGCCATGGACTCCGCGAGTCGATGGGGCGCCTCGAAGAAGATCATCGTCCTGCGCTCATCAGCGAGTTCCTCGATGCGGCGTCGCCGCTCCCCGGGCTTGCGCGGCAGGAAGCCCTCGAAGCAGAAGCGATCGACGGGGAGCCCCGACACGGCGAGCGCGGCAAGCACGGCACTCGGCCCCGGCAGCACCGTCACCTCGATCCCCTCGTCCAGGCAGGCGCGCACCAGGCGGTAGCCCGGATCGCTCACGAGTGGCATCCCCGCATCACTGACGACGAGCACGCGCTGGCCTCGATGGAGGCGCTCCACCAGTTTGCGCGCGCGACCCTCCTCGACCGAGTCGTGCAGCGCGATGACATCCGCGGAGATGGTCACGCCCAGGTCACGAGCAAGACGGTGGAGCCGGCGCGTGTCCTCGGCTGCGATGACATCCACCGAGGAGAGGGCGTCCACGAGGCGCGCGCTCGCGTCGCCCACGTTGCCCAGCGGGGTCGCCGCGATCATGAGGATGGCGGGCCCGGTCACGCTGCCATCCTCGCAGTCCGGGCGATCATGCCCCCGGGGTGCCTACGATGGGGCGGTGGCAACGCCGACCGCTCCTGCCGCGGACGGTAGTCCGACGGAGAGACCGATCCCCCCCGTGGCATCGGCAGCGGCCAGCCTCTTCCCCGCCTTCCCCTCCGCCGGATGGCGCGGCTGGGCAGGCCCGGTCGCAGCGACCGTCGTGGGGGGCCTGCTGCGCTTCGTCAACCTCGGGCGCCCTGATGCCTTCGCCTTCGACGAGGTCTACTACGCCAAGGACGCCCTCGCACTCCTGCGCTATGGCCACGAGCAGCAGTTCGTCGACAGCGCCAACGAGTTGATCCTCGCGTCCGACGGCAACTGGCGCACCATCGATGTCTTCAAGGACGATCCGTCGTTCGTCGTGCATCCACCCTTCGGCAAGTGGGTGATCGCCGGCGGCGAGTGGCTCTTCGGAGTGACGCCCTTCGGTTGGCGCTTTGCCGTCGCCGTCCTGGGGACCCTGTCGATCCTCATGGCTGCGCGCATTGCGCGTCGACTCACTCGGTCTGACCTCGTCGGCACGGTAACGGGGCTGCTCGTCGCCCTCGATGGCATGCACCTCGTCACGAGCCGCACCGCGGTCCTCGACATGGTGCTGTCCTTCACCGTGCTCGCGGCCTTCGGCTGCCTGCTCCTCGATCGAGACCAGGTCCGACGCCGTCTCACTGCCCATCCACCCGGGGCGGTGGGACCGTGGGGGCCCGCATTGGGAGCGCGGCCGTGGCGCTGGGCAGCTGGCGCGGCGCTGGGGCTCGCGTGCGCCGTGAAGTGGTCCGGGCTGTGGTACCTCGCCGCCTTCGGTCTGCTCACCGTCATCTGGGATGTCGCCCTGCGTCGCCGCCTAGGCGTGCTCCAGGCGTGGACCGTCACCTTGCTGCGCAGCGCGCCCATCGCGTTCGTCGCGATGGTCGGCACGGCTGCGGTGACCTACATCGTCACCTGGTCAGGCTGGCTGCTCACCGACGGCGGGTGGGGGCGGGAGTGGGCCGACAGCATGCCCTCCGTCATCCCTGCCGGGCTGCGATCGCTCTGGCACTATCACGGCGAAGCTTGGCAATTCCACGTCGGGCTGACCGGCGACCACTCGTATCAATCGAATCCGCTGAGCTGGTTCATGCAGACGCGGCCCACGTCGTTCTACTGGGCCAGCCTCGAGCGCGGCGAATCCGGCTGTGCAGCCGACTCGTGCGCCGCGGAGGTACTGGCCCTTGGGAACCCCATCATCTGGTGGGTGGGGTCCATCGCCCTGCTCTACCTCGTCTGGCGTTGGCTGACCCGGCGCGACTGGCGCGCGGGCGCGGTCTTGCTCGCCGTCCTCGCCGGCTGGGTGCCGTGGCTGCTCTATCTCGACCGGACGATCTTTTCCTTCTACTCGGTCGTCTTCCTGCCCTACCTCGCGATGGCTCTCGCCATGATGATCGGAGCACTCACCGGCCCGCCGGACGCCAGTCGAGAGCGACGGCGTGCAGGCACCTGGATCGCCGCGGCCATCCTCGTGCTCGTCGTCGTCGCGGCGTGGTGGTTCTACCCGATATGGACCGGAGAGGTCATCCCCTACGAACAGTGGACCTGGCGCATGTGGATGCCGACTTGGGTCTGACCGGTCAGCGCTCGGGGCACCAGTCGCCGGCGTCCTCGGGCATGAGGCAGGCTCCGTACGTCACCACTGTCTTGCCGATGGTGCGCGTCGTGCCATCGGGCAGCAGGACCTCGCCACGCGGCATGGTCAAGCGCACGCGGGTGGCGGTCATCTCGGCCAACATGGAGGCAGGGATAGTGACGACCGTGCGGTAGGGATAGGGCTTGGCGCAGCCCTTGGATCCGCGCACGCTGACCTTGACCTCGGGGTTGCGCACCCAACCGGCATCGGTCTTCAGGCGGACGTAGGCGCGTGCCGGTGCCGGATACTTCCAGCACTCCACGATCTCGAGCGCCCGGAGAGTCTCGACCGGGTCGTCGCAGGTGTAGGTCGTGGAGTACTCGCGGTCGATCCAGTGACAGGCAGCGACCGGACCCTCTGCACGCGCCGGCATGGCCGCGATTGCGCCCGTTGCCACGAGGGCAACCGCCGTGAGCGCGGCTACCCGACTGCTTGCGGACATGGAACCTCCCTGGCCCACACCGTAGGGGGGTCGCGGCCGGGAGTCGCGGCGATCGGATCGGCGGGGCGGCGGCTGCAGCGGAAATTCCCAGGAATCCCCGTCTCGCGAAGACCCACCGGGCCTTCGTGAAGGCCCCGGAGGGCCTTCGGAAGTGTGGAGCTGAGGGGATTTGAACCCCTGACCCCCTCGATGCGAACGAGGTGCGCTACCGGACTGCGCTACAGCCCCGGGGGGCCGAAGCCCCGTCGGCCGAGGTCGCCCTCGGACAGGCCGTGACACTACACCAGCGGGCCGCGCATCAGGCCGTCTGGTCGAAGACCTCATCCCACGCGGGGGTCGATGGCCGTGCGCCTGAAGTGCGAGGGGTTGCAGTGACGGGTGCGGTCGCGGGCGCTTCCGCTTGTCTCGGGACCGACCGCGCCACGCGGTCAGCGCGACGCTCGCGTCGAATGTCGAGTGCTCGCTCGGCGGCGAGGCGCGAGGTGCGACGCTCCGCGATGAAGGCGACAGGAAGGAAGGTGAGGAGGGGCAGCCACAGCAGCGCGGACACGAGACCGGGCAGCAGCCCCGCAACCCAAGCAGCGGTGCCCAGCGCGCCGAGCGTCGCGGCAGCGGCCACGATCACCCTGCGGCGTCGAGCAGCCATGCCCTGGGCCCCCTCGGCATCATCGGCAATGCGGGCGAGAGTGCCCATCGCCACACGATGGCGCTCGATGCGCCGTGCCTGGTCGTCGTCATGGCGACGCAGCCACATGGGGATGAGTACGGCTGCCCACAAGGCGACGATCGCCACATAGATCAGACCCGTCACATCAATGAACGTTAGGTGGCGGGGACCCCTGAATGGGGGACCTCGTGGGCGAGGCGCGCCTCGTGTCGCGCTAGGCCCCCGGGGTGGCCCCCGCCGAGCTCACGCTGGTCGATAGCCACCGCGGAAGGAGTCCGTCGGGCACGTCCTCCGCGCAGAGCGCGAAGGTGAGGTGGTCCCTCCAGTCGCCGTCGATGTGCAGATAGCGCTCGCGAAGACCCTCGGAGCGGAATCCGAGCTTCTCTACGACGCGCAGGGAAGCGGTGTTCTCCGGACGG
>JBIKKK010000095.1:0-7846 GCA_044360385.1 Candidatus Nanopelagicales bacterium | reverse complement strand
AGTCTGTTGGCGATGCGTGGAGTGCCGCGAGACCGCCGGGCGATTTCGGAGATCCCTTCGGCATCGATGTTTACGGCGAGAAGGTTCGCTGACCTCTCGAGGATCGAGCGCAGGTCTGCTTCGTCATAGAAGTCCAGGTGCGCGGTGAAACCGAAGCGATCGCGCAAGGGGCCCTGCAGGAGACCCACGCGCGTGGTCGCGCCCACGAGGGTGAACGGAGCCAGGTCGAGCGGAAGAGCAGTGGCCCCGGGGCCCTTGCCCACGATGACGTCGACACGGAAGTCCTCCATGGCGACGTAGAGCATCTCCTCGGCAACGCGAGCCAGCCGATGGATCTCATCGATGAAGAGGACCTCACCCGGCTGCAGGCTCGACAGGATCGCCGCCAGGTCGCCAGCATGCTGGAGAGCGGGACCACTCGTGAGGCGGAGCGGAGCCGCCATCTCCTCGGCGATGATCGACGCCAACGTGGTCTTGCCCAGCCCGGGCGGACCCGAGAGCAGCACGTGGTCAGCCGGACGCTCCCGCCGACGCGCAGCCTGAAGGACGACATCCAACTGGGCGCACACGCGGGACTGCCCGACAAATTCGTCGAGCCGCCGCGGGCGCAAGGCGCCCTCCAGGACACGCTCGCTTTCCTCGGCATGCGCATCGACAAGCCGCTCGCCGTCTTCGCCCATCGCACCCTCGCCCGTCATCGCCGATCCAGATGCTGCAGCGAGGCGCGAAGGAGGCTCTGCACGTCAGGATCCGAGCCGGCGTCGGAGCTGACGGCGGCGACAGCACGATCGGCATCGCGTGCCGACCAACCCAGCGACATGAGCGCCGCCCGCACGGTCTCGTGCGCGTCACTCGACGGCAGGTCGCCAGGCCGCGCGACGGCACGCAGCCTGTCCTTCAACTCGATGACGAGGCGCTGGGCTCCCTTGGTGCCGATTCCCGGCACCCGCGTGAGGCTCGCGATGTCCTCGCTGGCGATGGCCTGGCGTAGGTCATCGGGTGAGAGCGTGGCCAGGACAGCGAGTGCAGTGCGGGGGCCTACGCCGGAAACGGTCTGGACGAGCTCGAAGACATCGCGCTGCTCGGTGTCGAGGAAGCCATAGAGCGTGAGGGAATCCTCGCGCACCACCAGACTCGTGTGCAAGGCCAGACCGTCGCCCGTGCGCACGGATGCGGCCGTCTGGGGCGTGCAGGCGATGCTCATGCCGACCCCCCCGACCTCGACCACGACGGCGGACGGCTGCACCGCCGCGACCACTCCGGAAATCGAAGCGATCACCGCCGCGCTCCGACGGCCGCCTGCAAGCGGCGCTCGGCACCTCCGCGCCAGATCTCGGTGATGGCCAAGGCCAGGGCGTCGGCGGCATCCGCGGGACGCACAGGAGCATCCAGGCGAAGGACACGCGTGACCATGGCAGTCACCTGGGCCTTGTCTGCACGCCCGCTCCCGGTGACCGCGGCCTTCACCTCGCTCGGGGTGCGCAGGCTCAACGGGATGCCGCGACGCCCTGCTGCCAGCGCCGCCACGGCGCCCGCCTGGGCCGTGCCCATGACGGTCCGCAGGTTGTGCTGGCTGAAAACGCGCTCCACGGCGATGATCTCCGGACGGTGGCGCGACACGAGTTCCTCCAGCGCACGCTCCAGGCCCGTGAGCCGCTCTTCGAGGGGTGCCTCGGGTGGAGTGCGCACGACGACCACATCGACGAGCACGAGGGACCCGCCGGGGGCGCCGTCGACAACCCCTACCCCGCATCTCGTGAGACCAGGATCCACGCCCATGACCCGCACGAGCGCCTCCTCCGCGTTCCCGCGATGCGGGAGATACGAACACCTGTGCGAAGACTACTGCCCGGGGCCTGCCGCCTCACGGATCGCACGAGCCTTCGGCGTGCCGTCTCCCGGCTCTCCCGCCGCCAGCGGATCGGCGGGACCGACGAGCCCATCGGTGACGGTCGCGAAGCCCGAGCGCATGTCGGTGACCAGGCTGTCGAGATCGGGCACGGCCCGATCGTCGGCCGAGATGCCGACGAATGCCGAACCGTCATAGGTGACCATGGTGACGTTGACGGCGGCCCCAATGGTGGCCACCAGCGGATAGATGCCGGCGATACGCGCCCCCGCGACGTAGAGCGGGAGAGGCGGTCCGGGGACGTTGCTGGTGGTCACGTCACTCGCGAGGGCGGCCTGTGCGAGCACGGGTACAGGCACCAGCCAGCTGATCTCCGCGAGCGGATCCGCGAGGCGGAGTGCAGGCTCGTGTCTCCACCGAGCCACTGCTTCGTGAGCCGCCTGCATGCGTTCGTCGACGGTGAGCCCCGCGACGGGCAGCGCGATGCGCGCGATCGTCACGGCATTGGAAGCCTGGGCGGAGGTATCACCCGCATCCCCGCGGAGGCTGATGGGCACATTGAAGCGGAGCTCGTCTGCGACGCTCCCACATCGCACGTGATACCGCTCGAGACCGAGCCCGACCGCGGCCATGAAGGCGTCGTTCACGCTGCAGTCGCGCTCCTTCGCGGCCCCGCGCAGGCTCGCGAAGGGCAGGTCAAAGGCCGCAAAGTGGTACGTCGTGCCCCTCTCCGTCATGAGCGGCGACAGCGGGCCGTCCGGCACCGCCGTGAAGCGGCCCACCGAGGCGAGGGTGCCGAGGACCGAGGTCCAGGTCCCCACGGGGTCGGTGAGCGTGCCTCGCGCGAGCGCCACCATGGCCTCGCCGACGCGCTCAGCCGCCCCAAAGCCGCGCCGGAAGTTGTCGACGATGTCGGCGACGCTCACCTCGGGCGCACCTACGTCCACAGGCGCGGGCGCATCGGGGGCCTCCGCTTCCGCCGGGTCGGGCGTGGCGCCGAGCTCCACCAGGTTCAGGCCGATGAGGACGGTCGCCTGCCCATCGGCGATCGCATGATGCAACTTCAGCAGCAGTGCCGCGCGGCCACCCTCGAGTCCTTCGACGAGGACGAGCTCCCACAGGGGTCGGTCACGGTCGAAGTCAGTGAGGCTGACCCGACGCGCCTCCTCCATGAGTTCGTCCCAGGTACCCGTGCCTGCGAGGCGCATGCGCCGCAGGTGCAGGCCAAGGTCGAAGTCTGGGTCCGTCGCGAGGCGAGGGGAGGCTACTCCGAAGACTCCCCGGAGAGGGCGCTGACGCAGGACAGGAACCATGCGCGTGAGTCGCTCCACGCGAGCCCGGAGACGGTCCCAATCGGGTGCCGCGTCGAGGAGGACCAGGGCCACCACGGTGGACCGCAGATGCGGACTGCCCGCTGAGGTGCGCCACGTCGCAGCATCCCAGCCGGTGAGCTGCCGTCCGGCTCCGGACATGCGGTCCTCCCCTCGTGCGCCAGCCTCGATCAGACGTCGAGGCTGGCGAGTACCTCGTCGCTCACATCGACATTGGTGTAGACGTTCTGTACGTCATCACTGTCCTCCAAGGCCTCGACGAGGCGGAAGACTTTGCGGGCGACGTCGGCATCCACCGGCACCGACATGCTCGGCACGAAGGTCGCCTCCGCGGAGTCGTAGTCGATACCGGCGCCCTGCAGAGCCGTGCGCACGGTGACAACATCACCGGCCTCGCTCACGACCTCGAAGGCATCGCCCAGGTCGTTGACTTCCTCAGCACCTGCCTCGAGGACGGCGGCGAGGATGGAGTCCTCGTCGACATCGTCGGAGCGTGGCACCATGACGACACCCTTGCGACTGAAGAGGTAGGACACGGAGCCAGGATCGGCCATGCTTCCGCCGTTGCGCGTCAGGGCGACACGGACTTCGGACGCGGCTCGATTGCGGTTGTCGGTGAGGCACTCGACGAGGACGGCCACCCCGTTTGGCCCATAGCCCTCGTACATGATGGTCTGGTAATCGGCGCCACCGGCTTCAGCCCCCGAGCCCCGCTTGACCGCTCGATCGATGTTGTCGAGGGGGACGGAACTCTTGCGTGCCTTCTGGATGGCGTCGTAAAGGGTCGGATTACCCGCGGGGTCGCCGCCGCCCTGACGAGCCGCGACCTCGATGTTCTTGATGAGACGCGCGAAGAGCTTGCCGCGCCTCGCATCGACGACGGCCTTCTTGTGCTTGGTGGTGGCCCACTTGGAGTGGCCGCTCATGCGTACTCCCTCACAATCTGGACGAACATCTCGTGGAAGCGCGGGTCGCCGGTGAGTTCTGGGTGAAACGACGTGGCGACGAGCGGACCCTGCCTCACCGCGACGATCGTATCCGTCCCGCTGGCATCGCCCTGCGGGACGGCCGAGCCGCCCCTGTCGGGCGGGGTCACCCTGGCGAGGACCTCCACGTCTTCGCCCACCGACTCCACCCAGGGAGCCCGGATGAAGACCGCGGGAAAGGACTCCCCGAGGCCTCGGACGTCGACTTCGGTCTCGAAGGAGTCCACCTGACGGCCGAAGGCATTGCGCCTCACCACCATGCCGATACCGCCGATGGTCTCCTGGTCGGAGCGCGCATCGAGCACGTCGTCGGCGAGCATGATCATGCCGGCGCATGAGCCGTACATCGGCATGCCTTGTGCGCGCGCCTCACGCAGCGGCTTCATGAGTCCATCGCGTACGGCGAGCATGGACATCGTGGTGGACTCCCCACCGGGAATGACGAGCGCCTGAACCGAGCGGAGCCCCTCCTCCGAGCCCACCGGCACGGAATCGGCACCGGCACGCACCAAACTCCGGAGATGCTCGCGCACGTCACCCTGCAGTGACAGGACGCCGATCGTGGGCGTCGGGCCCGGCGGGCCGGCGAAGCCGCCCCTGACGGGCTGGCCCGTCACCAGCCCCGGTCTTCGAGGCGGTGGTGGACAGGGATGTCAGCGACGTTGATGCCGACCATGGCCTCGCCCAGACCGCGCGACACCTTGGCCACGACATCGGGATTGTCGAAGTGGCGGGTCGCCTGCACGATGGCCTCCGCGCGCTTCGCGGGGTCGCCGGACTTGAAGATGCCCGAGCCGACGAAGACTCCGTCGGCGCCCAACTGCATCATCATCGCGGCGTCAGCCGGGGTTGCGATCCCGCCCGCGGTGAAGAGGACAACGGGCAGGCGGCCAGCCTTGGCCACCTCGACCACGAGGTCGTAAGGCGCCTGGAGCTCCTTCGCTGCGACGTAGAGCTCGTCCTCGGAACGCGAGGAAAGCGCGCGGATTTCGCCGAGGATGCGGCGCATGTGCGTGACTGCGTTGGAGACGTCACCTGTGCCCGCCTCGCCCTTGGATCGGATCATGGCCGCACCCTCGGTGATGCGGCGCAGCGCCTCGCCCAGATTGGTGGCACCGCAAACGAAGGGGACGGTGAACTGCCACTTGTCGATGTGGTTGGAGTAATCAGCGGGCGTGAGCACCTCGGACTCGTCGATGTAGTCGACACCCAGGGACTGGATGACCTGCGCCTCAGCGAAGTGCCCAATGCGAGCCTTGGCCATGACAGGAATCGTCACCGCTTCGATGATCCCCTCGATCATGTCGGGGTCGGACATGCGGGCTACGCCACCCTGGGCACGGATATCCGCAGGCACTCGCTCCAGTGCCATGACGGCGACAGCGCCAGCGTCCTCGGCGATCTTGGCCTGGTCCGGCGTGACGACGTCCATGATCACGCCGCCCTTGAGCATCTCCGCCATGCCCCGCTTCACGCGGATGGTGCCGGTGGCGTGGTTAGGGGAATCCGACACGGTGACCTCTCACTACAGTGGGCGCCGCGACGTCCGCGGGCTCGCTCCATGGTAGTGGGATGGCCCGATCGCGCCAGGCCGAGGTGAGGTCCTCAGGTGATCTTGGGCTTCATGGCCTTGTCGAGCAGGACCACCCACTCCTGGCCGATCGCGAAGGGCATGGGCGAGCCATCGGGCAGCAGGAACCGCGTGCCCTCCCCTGGGGAGGGGCGCTCCCAGTTCACCGACCACATCCGGCCGTCCCGGAGCACCAGGGCGGCGCCCTTCCCCACCGTCTCGATGAAGGGCGTCCTGCCGCCGTAGCGGTCGCCGTAGCCGGAGTCCGACTGCTCCACCGACTGGATCACCACGGTGGCCGCGCGTTGTGGCCCACCCTCGGTGGATCGCGACTCCTCGCCGTTGAGTCCGACGATGAAGTTGCCCGCCTGCTCATCCCACGTGAAGGACACCTCCGATGAAGGCCACGTCGCGGTGACGGTGGACACAGGGGAGCCGCCGGTGGGTGGCTCCTGCGAGAAGACGAAGCCAATGTCGCGTGCAAGCTCGGCGTCGGGCGCTGCGGCAAACAGCGCACGGGGGTCCGCCATGTGATCCACGGGCGACGGTCGACCGGGATCATCGGAGAACGCCGCGTAGACCTTCTCTGCCGACACGTCGTAGAGATTGGCCGCAGCGATCACGGGGAGGAGCTTGGACTGCGCACCCGAATTGGAGAAGGCGATCCTGCCGAAGGGGGCGAGGATATCGAGATCACTGATGCGCGCTGATCGCACCGGCCCGATGACATCAGGGAGCGAAGAGTTGAAGATGGCGATGAACCGCGTGAGGTCCCATTCCACCTCCGTCACGTAGACAAGGTCTGCCGACTGGAGTCCCGCATGCGGCTGCGCCGGGCGAGTGTTGTCGATCTTGATCGCGAGGACCGGCTTGCCCTCGCCGCCGGGCAGTCCGGAGAAGGGCGACGCCCCCGCGGGAATCCCATCGGAGGGAGTCGGCAACGCCGAGGGACTCGGCGACGGCGATGCGCTTGCCGAACTTGGAGTCGGGCTGGGGCTCGACGACGCAGGAGCCGCTTCCTCGCCACCGCACGCGGCGAGGAGGAGGGTTCCCAAAGCAAGGGGGGCAAGGAGTCGCATTGATCCAAGGTACGTCGGGTCGCCCGATCATCGCGCGGTAAGGCCCGGTGGCGGCGTGTCGTCCATTTCCACCGTCTCGGGCCACGGGGTGTGCCCCGCGAGGTGGAGCCACCTCACAAGACGCTGCCGCCGCACCTGACGACACGCACGCACGGCATCGTTGTGAAAGCGGCGCGACAACTGCACCCGCACACACGTGCCCCTCAGATCATCGAGCATCGTCGGATCCGGTGCCGCTTCGCGCAGCTCCTCGGCCTCTTGAACGTCGGGAATGGCCTCGACGAGCACACGCGTGAGATCGCTCTCTGCGAGGCCGCGTGACACGACATCGTCCTCTGACGCCGCACGCGCGCCGTGCGCCGAATCCGCGAGCACCACCGCGGTGGCAGGATCGAACACTCCGGATGCCGCCATATCCAAGGCAAGTGCAGATCGGCGCACAAGCTGGGTGTCGAGGGCGTGGAGTGATGTGTCGATGCGCCGATGCAGCCGATCCAGCCGACCTGCGGTCATGCTGAGGTAAAGACCCACAAAGAGGACCACCGTCACGCCCGCGACCACCCACCACCACGACCCCATCAGTCGGGTGCTCCCTCGTGGACCCGGCGGCGGGCGAGTCGACCGACAATCTGCCCTCGGAGGTCTTCGCGCACCGCGCTCTGCCCGGCCGTCACGCTCGCATAGACATCGATGAGGTCGCCAGCCACGGTCCGCCAGTCGTACGCTTCGGCCCTGCGGCTACCCGCCTCCACAAGCTGTGCGCGCGCCTCCTCGTCTTCGAGCAGGGTGATCACGGCGTCCGCGAGCGCGACCGAGTCTCCCACGGGGAAGAGCGCACCACACCTGCCGCCGTCGAGGACACGGGCGAACGCATCCAGGTCACTGGCAATGACGGGTGTACCCGCGGCCATGGCTTCGAGTAGGACGATGCCGAAGGACTCGCCACCCGTGTTGGGGGCGACGTAGACATCCAGCGAGGCGAGGGCGCGCGCTTTCTCCTCTTCGCCCAGCCGGCCCAGAACGACGATGCC
>JBIKKK010000094.1:0-7878 GCA_044360385.1 Candidatus Nanopelagicales bacterium | reverse complement strand
CTCCAGGCCAACTCCGGGCGCATCATCACCTTTGTCTCCACGTTCTTCGTCATGGCAATCATGTGGAGCATCCACAACCGAGTAATGAACTCGCTCGTCGCCTACGACGGGGTGGTCTTCTGGTTGAACATGGCTTGGCTGATCGGATTCGTCTTCCTGCCGTGGCCTTCAACGATGTTCGGGAGCGGCGACCACTGGGGCTCCACCGATATCGTCGCCTTCAACAGTGACGGCACGGGGGCGCTCTACTGGTGGACGATGGCCTTCATCAGTGGTGTGGGGACAATCACATCGCTCTACATCAGCCGGCATCCTCAGCTCATCAAGCCGAGTGATCGCGCCTACTGGTCGAGTCTGCTCAAGACCCGGGCACGACTGCGCGGCGCGGCGTTCTTCCTCGCCTTCGTCATCGCGGGCCTCGCTTCCCTGGTGTATCCCTTCCTCGGTTTCTACGCCCTCCTCGTGATCATCCCGCTCGACTTCCTCCTCAAGCCGACCAAAGCCCAGCGCCACCATCTCGAGGAGGCCTCGCGCGCCGAAACCACCGCTCCGGGGTAGGTCGGGCATCCCCAAGCGGTCCCGTGCTGCGCACATGGCGATCCCGACGTAGCGTTGTCCCATGACCGGTTCGCGCCCTCCCGAGGTGCACAGCATCACGGGTGCCGGGGAGTCCCTCTCCCAGGAGCAGACGGGCCGCACGAAGCGCTACCTCATCTCCATGACGATCCGGACCGCCTGCGTGCTCCTCGCGATCGTGGTTCCTGGCTGGCCCCGATGGGTCTTCCTCGCCGGAGCCGTAGCGCTTCCCTACCTGGCAGTCGTGGCCGCCAATTCAGGGCGCAGCCGGCGCGGCACACCGCCGCCCGCGCCGGTCATCTCCACCACCCGGATGCTTCCCGCGGGTCCGGCGGGCTCCCAGTCACAGCCTTGACCTAGCGTGGTCTCGTGTGGTCTCTGCTGAAGACTCGGCGCTGGATCGCCTTCACCCTTCTTGTCGTCATCGCGATCACCGCCTTCGGCCTGTTGAGTCGCTGGCAGTGGCAGCGGGCCGAGGAGGAGCGCACCGCACGGGTGGCGTGGGCGACGCAGGCCGCGGTTCAGGCCCAGTCGATTGCCGATGCCATCACCGACCCGCGCGAGTGGACGCCGGTGCGCGTGGGAGGGCAATTCGATCCCGGGTCGACGGTCCTCGTCCGGCAGCGCCCCCTTGACGGGCGTAATGGATTCTGGGTCGTCACCGCACTCGACACCGATCAGGGTCGAGTGTGGGTCAACCGGGGATGGATCCCGGCGACAGGCGCCGCCACGGGCACGGTGGCCGCGCCGCTGGCGCCGTCAGGCTCCGTTGTCGTCGAAGGGCGGCTGCGGCTCGCCGAGTCGAGTGGCTCCCCCGAGCCCGGCGACCTTCCCGAAGGCCAGGTATCAGCGCTCGTGCCCTCGCGACTGGGGGCAGACGTGGACACGTTTTACCTCGAGGCGACTGCCTCCGAGCCCACTGATCCAGACGTCACGCGCATGCCGGCACCGGTCATCGATGAGACACAGAACATCAGCTACGCCCTTCAGTGGCTAGTCTTCGCCGCCGTGGCGATCACGGGCTGGTGGTTCTTCCTTCGGCGCGAGGCCCGGGAGGACGCCGCGACCGGAGACATGACCGTCCGGGACGTGAGCTGATGGACCTGGGCGTCGCCGGCCACCGCTATGTCATCACGGGAGGCAGCCGCGGCCTGGGCTTCGCCACGGCGCAGGCCCTCGCCGCAGAGGGGGCCCACACCTGCCTCGTGGCCCGCGATCCCGAGCGCCTGAGGCACGCGGCATCCTCGCTTCCCGGCACTCACGACACCATCGCGACAGACCTCGCAGATGCCGACTCCGCGGCGCGCGTCGCGCGAGCGTGCGGACCCATCGACGGCATCCTTGTCAATGTGGGCGGCCCGTCACCCGGGGCGGTTCTCGACCTCGATGACGACGCTTGGCATCGGGCCATTGATGGCGTCTTCCTGGCCTCGGTGCGCCTACTCAGGGAACTTGTCCCCTCGCTGAGCGAAGGTGGCTCGATTCTCGCCGTCTTGTCATCCACGACGAAGGAGCCGATTCACGAGCTCGGTGCGAGCAATGCACTGCGCCCAGGCCTCGCCATGGTCGTGAAGGACCTAGCGAACGCTCTGGCACCCAGCGTCCGTGTCAACGGCATCCTCCCCGGACGTATCGCGACCGATCGGCTTCGGGAGCTCGCTTCCCCCGACATGGCCTCCGGCATCCCGATGGGACGTCCTGGGGAGCCGGAGGAGTTCGGGCGAGTGGCCGCTTTCCTACTGTCCCCCGCGGCGTCCTACGTCACCGGATCACTCGTGGCGGTGGACGGTGGGTTGCTCCGCTCCCCCTGGTGAAGTCCGACCGGATCAATCCTGGAATTGGGTGGCATAGAGGCTGGCGTAAAGGCCGCCTCGCTCAAGCAGTTCTTCATGCGAACCGCGCTCGACGATGCGCCCATCGTCCACCACGAGGATGACGTCGGCCTGTCGCACGGTGGAGAGCCGATGCGCGATGACCAGCGATGTCCGTCCGTGAAGTGCGGTGGCGAGCGCCTGCTGCACCGCCGCCTCGCTCTCGGAGTCCAGGTGCGCGGTGGCCTCATCGAGGATCACGATGCGCGGGCCCTTGAGCAGGAGCCGAGCGATCGCCAGACGTTGCTTCTCACCACCAGAAAGGCGATACCCGCGATCGCCCACCACGGTGCCGAGACCAGAGGGCAGGCTGTCAATGAGATCGAGGATGCGAGCATCCCGCAGTGCGCTGCGGATCTCGTCGTCGCTCGCATCGGGTCGTGCGTACCTGAGATTCGCACCGATGGTGTCGTGGAAGAGATGTGCGTCTTGGGTCACCACGCCGACGACATCCCGCAGTGATGCGAGCTCCAGATCGCGGACGTCGGCACCTCCGACGCGGACACTGCCACTCGTGACGTCGTAGAGCCTCGGGACGAGGGATGTGATCGTCGTCTTCCCCGCGCCCGATGGACCGACGAGGGCGATCAACTGGCCGGGCTCCGCCCGGAGGGACACGTCGTAAAGGACCGGATCCTCCGACCGCTGTGAGTCCTCTCGGGCGACCGATTCAAGCGACGCCAGGCTCACCTCTGCGGCCGACGGATATCGGAAGTCGACATGGTCGAACTCCACGCCCAGGGGCCCTGGCGGCACCGGCTTCGCATCCGGGCTATCGCGCACGAGCGGCGGAAGGTCGAGGATCTCGAATACCCGCTCGAAGCTTACGAGTGCGGTCATGACATCTACTCGGACATTGGACAGGGCGGTCAGCGGGCCGTAGAGCTGGGCCAGGAGGGCGACCAGGGCCAGAAGCGTGCCCAGGGTGATGGCTCCGTCGATGACAAGGTTGCCGCCGACCCCGTAGGTGATGGCGGTCGCGATGGAGCCCACGAGGAGCAAGGCAGTGAAGAACCATCGGTTGGCCATGGCGATGCTGACGCCGGAGTCACGTACCTGGGCAGCCCGACCGGCGAACTCGCCGTGCTCGCGCTCGGGGCGTCCGAAGAGCGACACCAGCAGTGCCCCTGCGACGTTGAAGCGCTCCGTCATCTGGGTGCTCATCTGGGCGTTGACCTGCATCTGCTGCTTGGTGAGCCCCTGCAGCCGTCTCCCCATCCAGCGCGCAGGCAGTAGGAAGAGCGGCACGAGCACAAGTGACAGGAGAGTGACCTGCCATGACAGGAGGAACATCGTCACGAGCACGATGGTCACAGTGATCAGATTGCCGACCACACCGCCGAGCGTGGAGGTGAACGCCTGCTGGGCACCGATCACGTCACTGTTCAGCCGTGAGACGAGCGCACCGGTCTGAGCCCGCGTGAAGAACGCCACGGACTGCCGTTGCACGTGGTCGTAGACCTCAGTGCGCAGGTCGTAGATGAGGCCTTCGCCGATGCGTGCTGAGTACCAGCGCCCCACGAGGTTGATCCCAGCGTCGAGCAGGGCGAGCACGGCAACGAGGATCGCGAGCGCTGTGACAAGTTGTGCATTGCCCTGGGAGATGCCGTTGTCGATGATCTGCCGGAAGACCAGGGGCTGGGCCACCGTGAGCAACGACGCCAGGACGAGCGTGACCAGGAAGGCGATGACGAGGCGGCGGTAAGGGCGGGCATAGCGCAGGATGCGCTTGACCACCGGCCAACCGACCGAGGAGACCTGGGAGGGATCCCGAGTCATCGACTGATAGATCTGCCAGGGGTTGACCCCGGACACGACTAGCCGCCCCCGAGCAGGGTTCGAAGTCGGAGGACCTGCGCGAGACGCTCCGTGCGCGCTTGGTCCGCGCGCTCGGCTCCTTCTGCCGAGCTGAGGAGCGGGAGCAGATCGGCCACGGCACCGCGCGGAGCATTCCCCACCGCGGTGGTGACCTCGGCGACGGCCGCGTCGAGATCATCGACGACCCTGGTGACGAAGCCAAGGGCGTACCCCTCCTCGGCAGTCACCGTCCGCCCGGTAGCACACAGATCCACGGCGCGTGAATAGCCGACAGTTCGGACCAGCGGCTGAGTGCCGGCGAGGTCGGGCACGAGACCGTACGACGTCTCGCGCATAGCGAACGTCGCGGATGGCGTCGCCAGGATGATGTCGCATGCCAACGCAAGTTGAAAACCCGCGCCGATGGCCGGACCGTGCACTGCGGCAACGGTGAGCGCCGGCGACTCGCGCTGCCAGAGAAAGGCGCGTTGGAAGACCGCGATGCACTCGGCCATGGCGTCGTCGTCCATGGCGGCGAGTTCGGCCAGCGACGCCTCCCCGGGAATTCCCTCGGGTGTGAACATGCGTCGGTCGAGACCCGCAGAGAACGCGCTGCCTGATCCGCGGAAGACCACGAGGGCGGTCTCACCGTCCGCGCAGGAGTCACCGATGGCTGCCAGGGCCGCCCACGTGGCCGGAGTCTGGGCGTTGCGCGCATCGGGTCGATCCAGGGTGACCGTGACGAGCGCGCCCTGGCGCATGACGGCCACATGTCCACGCTCCAGGAGATCACTCGGCAGGTCAGTTCCCACAGATCCTCCGCATCAGGCCAGCTCGACGAGCTCAGCGTAGTCGTCGTTCCACAGGTCCTCGTCGCCCTCGGGAAGGATGACCACGCGCTGGGGGCCTAATGCCCGTACAGCGCCCTCATCATGAGTGACCAGCACCACAGCGCCCCGATAACGGCTCAAGGCTGCCAAGATCTCGTCTCGGCTGGCGGGATCCAGGTTGTTGGTGGGCTCGTCGAGCAGCAGCACATTCGCGCTGGAGACCACGAGCGTCGCCAAGGCAAGCCGTGTCTTCTCTCCGCCGGAGAGCACCCTCACCGGCTTGGCTACATCGTCGCCGGTGAAGAGGAAGGATCCGAGCACGGAGCGCCGCTCACTCTCCGCAAGGTCAGGGGCTGCGCTCGCGAACGTCTCAAGCACCGTGCGCTCGGGGTCGAGAGTCTCGTGCTCCTGCGCGTAGTAGCCGACCTGGGCGCCGTGGCCGTGGATCACCTCCCCCGTGTCCGGCCGGTCCACGCCGGCCAGGATCCTCAGCAGGGTCGTCTTGCCGGCTCCGTTGAGGCCGAGGACGACGACGCGCGAGCCCCGGTCCACCGCAAGATCGACGTCGGTGAAGACCTCCTCCGAGCCGTACGAGCGCGACACCCCACGCGCGCTCAACGGAGTCTTCCCACACGGAGCGGGCTCGGGGAGTCGGATGCGCGCCACCCTGTCAGCCGCGCGAGCCTCCTCAAGCCCACTCACGATGCGATCGGCTCTCTTGAGCATGGACTGCGCGGCTTTCGCTTTGGTGGCCTTGGCGCGCATTCGCTCTGCCTGCTCGCGCAGGGCCCCCGCCTGCTTCTCGGCATTGGCACGCTCACGTCGCCGGCGGCGCTCATCCGTCTCGCGCTGCTGGAGGTAGGCCGACCAGCCCATAGAGTAGGTGTCAAGCACAGCGCGCTGCGCGTCTAGGTGCAGCACGGTGTTGACCGTGGCTTCCAGGAGGCCCACGTCATGGCTGATGACGACAAAGCCCCCGGCGTAAGACGCGAGGAAGCGTCGTAGCCACACGATGGAGTCTGCATCGAGATGGTTGGTGGGCTCATCCAGCAAGAGGACGTCGTAGCCGCCGAAGAGGATGCGCGCCAGCTCCACCCGTCGACGCTGCCCACCCGAGAGCGTGCCGATGGGCTGGCCGAGCACTCGCTCGGGAAGGCCCACGCTCGCAGCGATGCGGGCTGCCTCGGCGTCAGCGGCGTAGCCCCCCAGGGACTCGAACTCCAACGAGGCACGGTCATACCCGCGCATGGCCCTCTCGCGGATGTCGTCGTCGTCGTCGCCCATGCGCTCGGCTGCCGTGCGCATGGTCCTGGCAACGGCATCGAGTCCGCGGGCAGCCAGGATGCGATCACGCGCCAGGGTCTCGAGGTCTCCGGTGCGCGGGTCCTGCGGCAGATAGCCGACAGTTCCTGTGCGCCGCACGCTTCCTGCTGCTGGCTCGGTCTCCCCGGCGAGCACGCGGGTAAGGGTCGTCTTGCCGGCACCATTGCGACCCACGAGCCCGACGCGGTCACCGGGACCCACCTGGAACGACGCATCGAGCAGGAGTAGCCGCGCTCCAGCACGGAGTTCGAGGTCTTGGGCGGTGATCACAGCCCCGTGAGCGTACCTCTAGACGTTGAAGCCGAGGGCGCGCAGCATCTCTCGGCCGTCATCGGTGATCTTGTCGGGACCCCACGGCGGCATCCACACCCAGTTGATAGTGAAGCTCTCCACGAGGTTGTCCAGCGCAGCACGGGTCTGGTCCTCGATCACGTCGGTGAGTGGGCAGGCTGCAGAAGTGAGGGTCATGTCCAGGGTCGCGACATTGCCCTCATCGAGGTGCACGTCGTAGACGAGGCCGAGGTCGACCACGTTGATCCCGAGCTCAGGGTCCACGACATCCTTCATCGCCTCCCAGAGGTCTTCGGCTACCACCTGGTTTGTCACGCCTTCAGTCACGGTCATCTCCCTCTGTCGCCTGCACCATTGCGTCCTTCCATGCCATCCAGGGCAGGAGTGCACACTTCACGCGCGCGGGATACTTCGCCACGCCTGCGAAGGCCACCGCGTCGCCCATCAACTCCTCGTCGCCCGCGATCTCGCCCTTGGACTGCACCATCTCCTGGAATCGCGCGAGTGACTCCAACGCCTCGTCCAAGCTGCGCCCGACCAGGCTCTCGTACATCACGCTCGCGGACGCCTGAGAGATGGAACAACCCTGCCCGGCGTAGGAAACGTCCTCGACGTAGGTCGTCCCATCCCGTTCTTCCAGATGCACGCGAAGATCGATCTCATCGCCGCAGGTGGGGTTCACATGATGGACCTCGGCCTCGAAGGGCTTGCGCAATCCGCGACCTTGGGGGCGTCGGTAGTGGTCGAGGATGATCTCCTGGTAGAGGTCCTCCATCAGGCGCTCCCGAACACCGTGCGCACCCGCCCGAGCGCCTCGAGGAAGGCGTCGATGTCGGACACATCGTTGTAGATGTACGGCGACATCCGCGTGGTCGCGGGCACCCCCATCGCCCGGCATCCCGGCCAGGCGCAATGGTGGCCCACGCGCACGGCGACGCCGCTGCTGTCGAGTACCTGACCGACGTCGTGCGGATGCACGCCGTCGACAACGAAGGAGATGGCACTCCCCCGGTCGATGAGATTCGAGGGTCCGACAATGGAAACACCCGGCACTTCGGCGAGCCCGGCAATCGCGTAGGCGGTGAGGTCAGCCTCATGGGCGGCCACCCGATCCATGCCCAAAGCATCCAGGTAGTCACACGCTGCGGCGAGTCCCACGGCCTGCGCGACCATGGGCACGCCTGCCTCGA
>JBIKKK010000013.1:0-24972 GCA_044360385.1 Candidatus Nanopelagicales bacterium | reverse complement strand
CTCGCGCGCACGAAGCTCATGTAGTCATGACCGCAAGGAAGACCCACGGCCTCGAGGATCGCGTCGCTGCGGGGGCCCTGGACGGCGAGGATGCCGTAGTCCTCGCGCTTGTCGGTGACGGTGACGCCCGAGCCTGCTGAGGCTGCGGTGAGTGCTGCCACCACGGCATCGGAGTTGCTCGCGTTGGGGACGATGAAGGCGTGGTCGTCGTCGATGCGGTAGACGATGAGGTCATCGATCACGCCGCCTGCTTCGTCGCACAGCAGGTTGTACTGCGCCTGCCCCGCGCCTACCCGATCGAGGTCATTGGCGACGACGGTGTTGAGCCACGCGATGGCACCGGGACCCGTCACCTCGGTGTAGCCCATGTGGGAGACGTCGAAGACACCGACGTCCTCGCGGACGGCGGTGTGCTCGGTGACCGTGCCGGCGTACTCAATGGGCATGTCCCAGCCCCCGAAGTCCGCCATCTTGGCGCCCAGGGCGACGTGGCGGGAGTGCAGGGGAGTCTGGCTCAGGTTCACGGGCTGACGCTAGCGCCCAGGGCAAGCGCCACGAGCGCGGCGGTGGCGGCCACCTCGACGGACGCACCGAGGACGTCGCCGGTGATCCCGCCGAGTCGCCGCACGCATCGGGCCACGATGGCGAGAGCCAGGGCAAGCCCTACGACGACGGCGAGTGGCAGCGCCCAGGCTCCCGATGCGGCGAGCCACATGCCGACCCCGAAGGCTCCGATCACCATGACGACGACCCAGGCCGCGGATGCGATGCGCGGAATGGTGCCGGCGACGAGAGCGCCGAGTCCGTCAGGTCGGGCCGGGGGGATGCCCCGCGTGCATGCCAGCACCGCTGCGACGCGCCCCGTGACGACGGCGAGGATTAGTGCCGGTGCTCCCCAGCCCGCGTCACTGGCCACCGCAAGCGCCGCGACCTGCACGAGAAGTACGAACACGAGGGTCACGACGCCGAAGGGACCGACGTCACCGCGTCGCGCGATCTCCAGTGCCGCTTCGCCGCGCCGGCCACTGCCGAGCGCATCAGCGGTGTCGGCCAGGCCGTCGAGGTGCAGCGCGCGCGTGAGATAGGCGAGTGTCGCGATGGCGAGGGCGGCAGCGAGCAGTGCGCCGAGCGTGGTCGGCACGAGAGCGTGCACGGCGATGAGTACGAGGGCACCTAGAGCGCCGAGGACCAGACCGACGACGGGGGCGAGCAGCATCGCGGATCGCGCGAGGCGCCGGTCCACGACGCCGATGTCGCCCACGGGGATGACCGTGAGCAAGCCGATCGACAACCGCAGGGGCCTCACTCCGCGGGGTCCTCGGCGGTGCTGACGCCCGCCTCCGCGAAGGTGAGCATCTCGCCGAGGGCGGCCGCAGCCGATGCGACGAGCGGCACCGCCAGGAGCGCACCCGTCCCCTCGCCGAGCCGCATCTGCAGGTCGAGGAGGGGAGCGAGGTCGAGTCGCCCGAGCGCCGCCGAGTGCGCGGGCTCGGTGGACCGGTGGCCGGCCTGCCACCAGTCGCGCGACTTGTACGCCGCCCGATGCGCGATGAGTGCTGCTGCCGAGATGACCGTGCCGTCGAGGATGACCGGCGTGCGCCGCGCCGCGGCGCCGAGCAGCAGGCCCACCATGGTGGCGATGTCGGGGCCCCCGATCGCAGACATGAACTCAAGGGCTGATCCCTTGTGGGGCTTGCCCCTGCGCATGGCATCGCGCACGGCGGCCGCCTTGCGCATCCACGTGTCGTCATCGATCCCCGTGCCTCGTCCGACCACGGAGAGGAGGTCTGCGGGGGCGAGCAGGCCGATGATCACTGCGGCCGAGGTGGTGTTGCCGATGCCCATGTCGCCCACGATGAGCAGGTCTGCGCCCGCATCGACCTCGGCGTCGGCGATGGCGACACCGAGCTGGAAGGCTCGTCCCGCCTCCTCGAGGGTCATGGCATCTTCACGGTCGATCGAGCCGCTGGCACGGCGTATGCGGCCCTCCGCCACACGCGGATCGAGGTCGTCTGCGTAGTCGGCGGGCGCGTCCACGGCGACATCCACGACGCGCACGTGCGCGCCCACCTGGCGCGCGAGCGCATTGGCCGCAGCGCGCTCGGCGAGGAAGGTGCGCACCATCTGGGCGGTGACCTCGGGGGGGTAGGCCGAGGTGCGCGCCGTGCGCGCCACTCCGTGGTCGCCGGCGACGATGACGAGGGTGGGGCGCTGGGGTGGCTTCGGCGGGCACTCACCCCGAGCGGAAGCCCACCAGGTGCCGAGGTCTTCCAGTCGACCGAGCGCTCCTTCGGGCTTGGTGAGCGAGCGCCAGCGTGCGGTCGCCTCCTGTGCGACGGCGCGATCGGGCCAGTCGATGGCCGCCACGACACGAGTGAGGACGTCGTCAGGGAGGGATTCGTCAGACACGTTCGCGTCCTATCTCGAGTGCGCGTCCGGCCACCATGAGCGTGACCGTGTCGCATGCGACCGCGATGTCCTGGTGTGCACGCCCGAGGAGATCCGCAAAGAGCCTGCCTGCGCGCGTGGCGGGCACGACACCCATGCCGACCTCGTTGCTCACGAGGATGACCGTGGCCGGGCAGGTGGTGAGCGCGTCGACCAACTCCTTGGTCGCGCCCTGTGCGGCACTAGCCATCACGGGCTCGTCATCCCACGCGGGGCATGCGGAGTCGAGGACGCCGGTGAGCCAGAGCGTGAGGCAGTCCACGAGCACCGCCGACCCGGCACGCGCCTCGCGCAGCGTGGACATGAGTCGATCCGGACCTTCGATCGTGCGCCAGTGGGCCGGCCTGCGCACCCGGTGGGCCTCGACTCGCGCTGCCCAGTCCTCGTCACCGGGACGCTCCTCGGCGGTGGCGACGTAGGTCACGTCGGCGAAGGTGAGTGCGCGTCGCTCTGCCTCGCGGGACTTCCCCGATCGTGCACCGCCGAGGATGAGGGCGCGGTGCGGAGCCCCGATCACCGTGCCATCGTCGACGAGCCGCACGCCCAGATCAGCAAGGCGCGCGCGCAGGATCGCCTCCGGTGGGTTGTGGTGCCCGAGGTGCACGGCGACGACCTGGGTCGCGTCGACGCAGGCGCCGGCCTCCCAGAGTCGCTCGAGCATGACCGGAAGTGTCGAGAGGTCGAGGTGCCCGGTGCCGTGATCCGCATGATCGCCGAAGGTCTCCTCGATGAGGATCACGTCGTACGCCGCTCCGCGGAATGCCTCGACGTCGTCGATGAGGCCGGTGTCCGTCGCGTAGAGAAGGCGACCGCCCTCGGGTGCCGTGACGTCGTAGAGGACCGCCTCGGCAGCGATCTCATCGGGAGTGCAGCCCTGGTGGCGTGCGGCCACGACAGCCACGCGGTAGTCACCGGCCGGGGTTGGCAGGTCCACGCGGTCACCGGGCGCGACCTCATGGAGTTCGACGGGAGTCTTCGGTCCGATCCAGTCCCGGCAGGCGCGCACGACCGTCGGCGGTCCCCAGAGATGGACGGTGTGGGGGGTCGGGTTCCAGTCGAGCCACAGCAGCAGAGCCGGATCGAGATGATCGGGATGGGCATGCGTGATGAGCACATGTCGGATCTCGCGCAGCGAGCGTCCGGCGCGAGCGACGGCGGAGGGCACGGTGGGCCCGGCATCCAGCAGGATGACGCCGTCGACGAGTGCGGAGGTGGGCGTGCGGACCCGATGCGCCTGGCGCATGTCGGCACACGACAGGCACTCGCAGAAGGGACTCGGCCAGCCGTCGGCTGCTCCTGTGCCAAGGACGACCACGTCGGTCATCGCTGCTCACTTCGTCCAGTGGCGGCTTGTGCGCCCGACACGCCGTGCTCAGCCGCCACGGCCCGGCGGGTCGGCCAAGCCTCCCCTGTCGGGCTAACTCGCCGCTCGGGGACCTCTGCGGGCGCGAAGGTGATTGCCGGCGTGAAGTTGGCGCGGCGCGCGGCGCGCGACAGCGCGGTGAGCAGGGGTCGCCCGGCAATGAGGATGAGCACGGCGGTGAGGACACCCCGCGGGATGTCCCAGCCGAGGGATGTCACCAGCGAGAAGGCGAACCAGCGCGCGAGGTTGTCCGACACGGGCGCCCCGGGATCAAAGAGGATCGCGGGGGAGTACGCCGTGGCTTCCAAACCGCCGAGGAAAGGCCAGAACCACAGGTTCATGACGAGGCCGTAGGCCATCGAGGCGACCAGGCCGTAGGCCGCGAGCATGCCGATCTCGGCGCGACCCCTCATCGCTGGCAGCAGCCCCGCACCCAGGCCGACCCAGGCTGCCGCGATCATCTGGAAGGGCAGCCATGGACCGACGCCACCGGTGATGAGCGCGGATGCCGCTAGTGACAGTGCTCCGAGCGAGAAGCCGAAGCCCGGGCCGAGGGCGCGCCCGCCGAGGATGATGATGAACCAGATCGGCTCGAGCCCTGCCGTCCCCGCTCCGAGTGGGCGCAGGATGCACACGACTGCGGCGAGTACGCCGAGGATCGCGATGGCCTTTGCATCCATCCCGCCGTCGGAGACCTGGGCGAGCACGACGAGCAACACGAGCGGGACGACGGCGGCGAAGACCCAGGGCGCGTCACTCGCGTGCGCGACCGCTGAGGATCCGGGCTCAGCAAGGAAGGGCCAGCCGAAGGCGATGACACCGACCGCGGTGGCGAGCAGCACGGCGGCCCATGACTTCGCGCCCATGCGCACGGCGCTCCTCGACGTCGTCATCCAATCACCGCCAGGGCTGCACGGACTTCGGCGACCGTGAGCGGCACGTCCGTGCCCTCGGGACCGACGAGCACCTTGGCCACCTGCGGGGCAAAGAGCGGGGACCCTACGACCACCTCGGCGGTCGGCCCATCGGCCACGACCTCGCCATCTGCGAGTACGACGACGCGCGTGGCGGTCTCAGCGGCGAGCTCGACATCGTGAGTGGCGACCACGATCGCATGTCCGCTTGCCGCAAGGTCGCGCAGCAGCGCGGAGAGTCGCTCCTTGGTCGGGTAGTCGAGCCCACGCGTGGGCTCGTCCAGCAGGAGCACGGCGGGCTTTGCCACGAGGACCACCGCGAGTGCGAGCACCAGGCGCTGACCCTCGGAGAGATCGCGTGGGTGGACGTCGGTGGGGATCTCCGGGGCCATGCTCGCGAGGAGGGCGGCAGTGCTGCCCGCCTCGACCCCGGCATCGCGGTCGGCGTCAGAGCATTCGGCCGCGACCGTGTCGCGTTGAAGAAGGTCGCTGCTGTCCTGCGGCACGAGACCGATGCGGCCGATGAGACGTGGTCCGGTGAGGCTCGCAGGGTCCACGCCGTCGATGAGGACGGTGCCTGCATCGGGTCGTCGCAGTCCGACGAGTGTCGACAGCAGAGTGGATTTCCCCGCGCCGTTGCGGCCCATGAGGGCGACGACCTCACCCTTGGCGATGTCGAGGGTCACGCCTCGCAGTGCAGGCACATGGCCGTAGGACGCGCGAGTCTTCTCGACGGTCACGACCGCCTCCGAGTGGGCGGGCGCCATGACGCTGCGCTGCGGCAGCCCGTGAAGGCGTTCGCGCATGTGTCGTGCCTGACGACGGGCATCGCGCACCGACAGCGGGAGAGGATGCCACTCGGCCATCCGTCCGAGTCGTACGACGGGGGGTGCGACGGGGGATGTCGCCATGACATCCGCCGGTGAGCCGATGACGAGGGGGCGGGCGTCACCCGGCACGTAGATGACGCGGTCGGCGTACTCGAGCACGCGCTCGAGGCGGTGCTCGGCGAGGACGACCGTGATGCCGAGGTCATGGACCAGTCGCTGCAGGACCGCGAGGACCTCCTCCGCTGCGCCAGGATCAAGAGCACTGGTCGGCTCGTCGAGCACGAGGACGCGCGGGTGCGCGGTGAGCACCGCGCCGATGGCGACACGCTGGCGCTGCCCACCGGAAAGGCTGAGCAGTGCTCGGTCGCGCACCTCTGCCAGACCCAGGAGGTCCAGCGTCTCCTCGACTCGCCGCCGCATCGTCGACGCGGGCACGCCCAGGCACTCCATGCCGTATGCGAGTTCCTCCTCGACCGTATCCGTGACGAAGGACGAGAGCGGGTCCTGCGGGACGACACCGACCACATCGGCGAGATCACGTGGGTGATGCGTGGAGGTGTCGCGTCCGGCCACGCGCACGCGCCCGGCGAGGGTGCCACCCGTGAAGTGCGGCACGAGTCCGTTGATCGCGCGCAGGAGTGTGGTCTTGCCGCTGCCGGTCTGCCCGATGACGAGCACGAGTTCGCCCTCGGTGATCGTGAGGTCAACGTCGGCGAGGGTGGGTCGGCTTGCGCCGGGGTAGGTCATGGTGACGGAGGCGAATTCCACGACGGGGGTCATGTGCTCACCTCCCTGCGCGCACGCGGGCGATAGCCCGGCACGGGCGGGGCGATGATCGCGGGCAGCACGCTGAGCAGGATGCCTGCCACTGCAAGGGGAGGCACCGCCGGCCAGGCAATCGGGTCCACCGGGGCGATGAGGCCCGACACTCCCGCGACGCCCAGGGCGACCAGCGTGGCCGCGGTCGCGAGACCGCACAGGGCCACGCCCCACTCGGGCCATGACCACGGGTCGGGCCGGTAACGGGTGCGCACGGAGCGTCGCCCCGCCAGCGCGAATCCCGCGATGCCGAGGGTGAAGCCAAGCGCGAGCATCGGCAGCCCGAGCGCGGCTGGTGCTGATGCGTCGAGCAGTCCGTATGCGCCGATGACGACGAGGACGAGGGCACCGAGGAGTGCGCCCGCTGTCAGGTGACGCACCATGGGTGAGCGCTGCGCCTGGCGGCCGTAACCCCGCGAGTCCATGGCGGCCGCGAGTGTGACCGAGCGTTCGAGTGCGCCTTCGAGCACGGGCAGCGCCACCGCTGCGGTGCCGCGCACCCCGCCCACCGTGCGACCGCGCAGTCGACGCGTCGTGCGGATGCGATCCAGATCGGCCACGAGTTGCGGCGCGAACGTGACGGCGATGACGACGGAGAGGCCGAACTCATAGAGCGCGGCCGGCACGGCCTTGAGCAGCCGGGCGGGGGAGGCGAGGGAGTTGGCGGCGCCCACGCAGATGAGGATCGTGGCGAGCCGCATGCCGTCGTAGAGCGCGGCGACGAGGGATTCGAGCGTGACTGCGCCACCGAGACGCACGCCGGCCATGATCTCCGGGAGCGTCACCGCGGGCAGAGTGAAGATCACTGTCGTGCCGATGGGTGCGGCGACGATGGCCTGGAAGACCACGCGGATCGCGATGACGATGAGGCCGAGTTTGAGGAAGACGCTGAAGGATCGCGCCCACGGCGACGGACTGCGCCGCGCCGCCACGACGTACCCCGCGACGGCCACGATGAGCAGGAGCAGCAGGGGGTTGGTCGTCCGCGATGCCGCGACCGCGAGCCCCGCCGCCCAGACCCACCAGGCACCGGGGTGAAGCAGTCTCGGCAGTCGCGTAGCCCGACGGTGCTTCTGTGGTCGGAAGGTGCCACCGGGTGGCACATCTGGACCACAGAACGAATCGGTGAGGCCACCGGGGTGCTGTGGCGCCTGCTCCGGCGTCTGCGAGCGGGCCATCACGAGTTCCGTCGCATGCGCAGGATCGCAGCCCCGCCGAGCCCGGCGATGCCCACGACGGCGATGCCGGCCACGAGCGCTCCGCCCGCGCCGCCCTCGCTCGGCGGCTCCTGGAGAGGAGCCGTGAGCAAGGAGTACGTCGCGCTCGGTGTGGGAGGCGGCGTCACGGGTAGTGCACTCTCGGATTCAGTCGAGGACGTGGAGGGTTGCGGGCTTGACGGTGTCGGCCTCGGTGTCGGGGCAGTCGACGAAGCCTGTGCGGTGGCGGGTGCCGTCGTCGGCGACGAGGTGGGCTCAGGTGCAGGCTGCGTCGAGCTGCTCGCGGTGGGCGCAGGCGTCTTGGTCGGCTCGGGGGAGCGCGAGGGCTTGGGTGAGGGCTTCGGTGACTTCGTCGGCGTGGGTGTTGGATCCGCGATGACATCGGCGCACCCCCGTGAGGGGTAGCCGCCTATGGCGCAGATGAGGCCGCGCTCGGCGCGGACCGTGGCCGCGGCGCGCAGCACGTCGTAGCCCGTCGCGCGCTCCTCGGCGACCACGCACATCGCCCAGGCGCCTGGCGGCTGCTCACCCTCGGGTGCATCGGCTGCGAACCCGGGATCGACGACGACCGCGACGCGCTTGCGTCCGTCCTCCGGTGCGGTGTCACCGCACACGGCGTCGAAGTCCGCTGCGAAGGAGGGCGTGCGATTGCCCTCAACGCCGCTCACGGAGAAGCGCCAGCCTTCGAGCGTGCCGTCGGCAGGGGATCGGAAGGCGGGACCGACGTTGGCAAAGGACCAGCCCGCGTCGGTGCCGAGCCAGTAGGACCAGTAGCGGTACGCCGCTGCCTGGCTCGCTGCGGGAAGAACCGCAGACGGCACGACGACGGCGGCCGCGACGGCGAGTGCCGTCACGACCTCGCGTCGTCGATGCGTCATGTCTCTTCCGCTACTTCTGCAGGGTGGCGAGGAGTCGCTTGGGGAGATCAATCCCGCCGAAGTCCTCGAGGTCGGCTCCCGTCGAGATCGACGCGAGGATGAGGGTGCCCAGTGCAGCGGGGCGATCGGCTGTCCCATCGTTGAGGTATGTCGGGGCGTTGACCTCGAGTGCATTCATCGCGAGTTGCGTCGCGCGACCCGACGTCCCTGTCGCGGCCATGGCCACTACTCCGAGCGCCGTGGAATTCCAGTCGGCTTGCCCAGGCGTGAAGGGGTCGGGAATGGCGCCTGCGTTTGCCGTGATGGTGGAGGCGATCCAGCGCGTTACGGCCGCGGTCGGATCGGTCGGCTTGCCCTGGGCATCGCACGTCACGCGAGGCACTGCCTGCCGTTGCTTCGCTTCCTGGACGGGGAAGGCATCACCAAGGCCGAGGAGCGCCTGCGTGGACGAGATGCCATCCGGCAGCGACCCCCGCTGGTAGCGCACTCCGTACCTCTCACCTACGGCCGCGTCGCACGGTGCGATCTGCCGAGCAAGCCAGCGGACGCCCGCCCGCTGCTGTCGCTCGGTGCCCGGTACGGACTCAAGCGCTTCGAGGGCCAAGGATGTGGAGACGGAGTCGGCGGGGCTGCCCTCGACATAGCCCCAGCCACCGCCGGGAAGTTGGATGCGCACGAGCCAGGCCGCCGCACGCTTGGCCGACGCGACTCGCCCGTGTTCGATGAGCGCCAAGAGGGCGAGCGAGGTGCTGTTGGTGTCGGGTCCGGTGTAGGCCTGCGGATCGGGCTCGGGGCATGGTGTGCCCAGGTCCGCGCGGTAGGCGACAAAGGCTCCGTCCGCGCACTGCTGGGCCAGCAGCCACTGCAGCGCGGTGGGCGGTGCGGCGATGCCGCCAGCCGCGAGGCCCATGAGCGCGTAGGACTGACGATAGACACCGTCGTATGTCGGGTCCTGAGTGCCGAAGAGACCGCGATCGACGGTGTCGGCCGCCTGCGCGGGCGTCGCGAGGGAAAGGCCGAAGATCAAGCCGAAGGCCGTGAAGAAGGTGAAGAAGATGCGACGAGGTGTCCTCGTCGTGCCAGCGATGCTGGTGAACGCGTGCATGTGCACTCCAGGGTAAGCGACCCACTTGACGTTGCCAGCCGCTCGCGGGCCGGGCCCGGAGTGCCGCCACGTCCCGTAGACCTCGACGGGGTGGACCGGCTAATGCCAATCCACTAGGCGCTCGCGCCCGCCAGGTGCTCCGACTTGCCGCAGGTCCCCCTGCGCGCTCACGGTTGCGGGTCAGCGCCGGATTCTCACCGGCTTCCCCTGGACATCGGGCGCGTATTCACTTGTGGGGTCATCCGACCACGGGCCTGGCAGGTGAGTCAAAGGCCCCCGCCAGGTGGGCGAGTCGGCGTACCGTGCAGGCATGGCGTGGACGTGGATATTCACTGACCTTCAGGGCGCACCTGTGCCGGACCTGCCCGCGGCGGCTGTCTTGACTCCCTTCCCCTCGCAGGCCGACGCTGAGACCTGGCTGGGGGAGAGTTGGCGCGACCTCCTCGACGGAGGTGTCGACGCGGTCGTGCTCTGGGAGGACGACCGTCAGGTCTACGGGCCGATGAGCCTGCACCCGACGACGTAGCCCTCGGGCGCGAAGCCGCCTAGGAGCGATTCGTGCGGGGTTCTTCGGGTGTCTCGCCTCGGCGAACGCGCGGAGGCGGGAGCCGGAAGCGGCGCAACTGCAACGTGCGCAGGCCGGCGTACCAGAGCACGCCCTTACGCTCGGCCTTGTCGGGGAAGCGCTTGCGCAGCGCCATGTTGAGGCGCACGAGCAGGAAGATCTCGTCGAAGGCCACCAGGGCAATAAGTGCCATCCAGGAGATAGACACGGCCAGTTGCACCACGGGATTGGGAATGAAGCCCAACACGAGCACCGCGAGCGCGACGAAGATGAAGTACTCCGCGATCGTGAATCGGCTGTCGACGAAGTCGCGGACGTAGCGCTTGACGGGACCCTGGTCGCGGACGGGAAGTGCGCGCTCATCGCCGGCCACGAGGGCGGCACGCTGCTGGGCCCGGGCCTCGCGGTCGCGGTCCCGTGCGGCCTTCCTCGCGGCTTTGGGGTCCTTAGGCAGCTTCAGAGACTGCTTGCGGGCAGCCTCCGCCTCCTTGCGGGAGGGAGTGGGGCGGCCCTTACCCGACAGGGGCGAGTCAGTGGTCTCGGGGGCGGGCTCCGCTGGCGCCTGCTTGCGTCCGAACATTCCAGCAATCTAGCGCCGTCAGTGGTCGGCCGGGGTCGGCGGGACGGCCCCGGCCGCCTCGCGGGGCTTCCCTTGGCCCACCTGGGACGCAACCCCCGCCGGTCACCCCTAGTCTGGAGGGAGATCGCCACCCGACGGGTGGACGCCCGGCAGGAGGACACCATGGGTCTGTGGCAGCGCTTCAAGCTCATCTTCGCTTCGAAGGCCAATAAGGCCCTCGACAAGGCTGAGGATCCCCGCGAGACGCTCGACTACTCGTACGAGAAGCAGCTGGAGCTGCTGCAGAAGGTACGCCGGGGAGTGGCTGACGTCGCCACGAGCCGCAAGCGCATCGAGCTCCAGATCCAGAACCTCGCACAGCAGACCGACAAGCTCAGTGAGCAGGCCAAGGCCGCGCTCGCAGGCGGTCGTGAGGACCTCGCACGCGAGGCGCTCACGCGCAAGAGCGGGCTGCAGACTCAGATCGCCGACCTCCAGGTGCAGCTTGCCCAGCTGCAGGACCAGGAGGAGAAGCTCATCGTCGCGTCGCAGCAGCTCCAGGCCAAGGTCGATGCCTTCCGCACAAAGAAGGAGACCATCAAGGCCACCTACTCCGCGGCCGAGGCGCAGACCAAGATCAATGAGGCCTTCGCCGGCATCTCCAGCGAGCTGGGCGATGTCGGTCTCGCCGTGCAGCGGGCAGAGGACAAGACGGCCCAGATGCAGGCGCGCGCCGGAGCCATCGACGAACTCGTGGCCTCCGGGGCACTCGAGGATGTCTCGAGCACCGGCAAGGACAATCTCACGCTGGAGCTCGAGCGCATGGCGAGCCAGAGCCAGGTCGACGACGAGCTCGCGCGGATGCGCCTCGAGCTCGGCTCGGGTGGCAATCCGGCCGCGATCGAGGGCGACAAGGCTTAAGGGGGCCGGACCACTCGATATGGCGCGCACGCGGTACGGCACTGATCGGGGTCTCACGGCCCGCATGTTCGGGACGATGTTCGGACTCGGCCTGCTCTACGTCATCCTCGCCGCCGTGATGTTCGCCCTCGGTGTCAGCGCCATCTGGGTGCTCGGCATCAGCGCGGCGTTGCTCCTCGGTCAGTGGTGGTTCTCGGATTCCCTGGCCATGGGTGCGATGAAGGCGCATGTCGTGACACCCGAGCAGGCTCCCCAGTTGCACGGAATGGTCGACCGCCTGTGCGCGATGGCCGACATGGAGAAGCCACGCATCGCGATCGCCGACAATGATGCACCCAACGCCTTCGCGACCGGTCGCACCGCTAAGCGCTCGGTGATCGTGGTGACCACGGGCTTGCTGCGCAGGCTCGACCGCGATGAGCTCGAGGGAGTGCTTGCGCATGAGCTCTCGCATGTCGCACACAAGGACGTCACGGTGATGACCATTGCGTCCTTCAGTGCGATCCTTGCGGGCTTCATGGTGCGCTCGGCGATGTGGGGATCGATGATGCGCGACCGCCGCGATCAAAACACCGCCCTGGTCTTCCTCGCGGTCATGGTCGTGAGCGTGCTTGTCTACTTCATCTCCTTCCTGCTCATCCGGGCGCTGTCGCGCTACCGCGAGCTCGGTGCGGATCGGGGCGCGGCCATGGTCACGGGCAAGCCCACCGCCCTTGCCACAGCGCTGCAGAAGGTGTCGGGGGACATGGCGGCTATCCCGACGCGGGATCTCCGCCAGATGGAGCCCGTAGCGTCCTTCGCCTTCGTGCCCGCCTTCTCCAAGGGCCGGGGCGGCGGCGGATTCGGCCTCGAGTCGCTCATGTCGACGCACCCACCGCTGCAGAAGCGGCTGGAGCAGCTCGCGCGCATCGCCGCGGAGATGGGCCAGCGCTAGTGGGCTTCCTCGACGGGCTCATGGGGCGCAAGAAGCCGGCCCGCCCCAACCTCGATGCACTCTTTGCCATCCCCTCGGCGGCCGTCACGCTGCAGGTATCGATGGACTTCCTCTCGACGGGACAGGGTGCCGTCGCCTTCCGGTCGGTCGAGGGCCGCGCCTTCGCCGACATCGAGGCCGAGGTGCGCGCCCTGCTCGATGCTGACGGCGGTCCTCCGGTGAAGGTCGTAGAGGATCACTACGGATACACCTGGATCGTCGTGACGACTGATCCCCCTGATGTGGGTGTCGTCGTGACGGACCTGCACGCGGTCAACGCCACGTTGGCGGACAGCGGCTTCGGGCCGCAGTTGCTCTGCTCGATCGTGCCCTTCCGCGATCCCCGCGGCCTGACGCTCGCGCTCATCTACCTGTACAAGCGCGGGACCTTCTATCCCTTCTTCCCCGCCGAGGGGGAGCGCCGGGACTCGGTGATGGAGTTGCAGGTGCGCGACCTGCTCCGGGGTGAGCTGCCGTGGGAGATGGACCTCAGCAGGTGGTTCCCCGTCTGGGACGCCCCCGGCCTCGTTCCCTAGTCCTTGGCCCCGACGCCGGGCAGGGCCAGCATGCGATCGAGGGCAACGCGAGCCCAGTGCCCGGTGTCCTCGTCGACGGTGATCTGGTTGACCACGCGACCCTCCACGAGATTCTCCAGGGCCCAGACCAGGTGGGGGAGGTCGATGCGGTTCATCGTCGAGCAAAAGCAGACGTCCTTGTCCAAGAAGACGACCGTCTTGTCGGGATGGCGCAGGGCGAGGCGGCGCACGAGATTGAGCTCGGTGCCGATCGCCCAGGCACTGCGGGCAGGTGCTTCCTCCAGCGTCTTGATGATGAACTCCGTGGAGCCGACGAGATCGGCGCTCTCCACGACCTCGTATCTGCACTCGGGATGGACCAGCACCTGTACGCCGGGCACGCGTTGACGAACGTCGGCGACGCTCTCGGCCGTGAAGCGACCGTGCACCGAGCAGTGCCCACGCCACAGGATCATGCGAGCGTCGCGCAACTCCTCGGCTGTGAGGGTTGGCCGGTGCGGGTCCCACACCACGCAGTCGTCGAGGGACATGCCGAGATCGCGCACGGCGGTGTTGCGGCCCAGGTGCTGGTCCGGAAGAAAGACCACGCGCTCACCGCGCTCGAAGGCCCACTCCAGTGACCTCTTCGCATTGCTCGACGTGCAAATCGACCCGGCATTGCGCCCTGTGAAGGCCTTGATGTCTGCGGCCGAGTTCATGTAGGTGATCGGGATGGTCGAGTCCGCAAGGCCAGCCTCGGTGATGGCAGCCCACGCGGCATCCACCTGGTGAATCGCCGCCATGTCGGCCATCGAGCAACCCGCGGCGAGATCGGGGAGGATCACCCTCTGGTGATCAGCGGTGAGGATGTCGGCGCTCTCCGCCATGAAGTGCACGCCGCAGAAGACGATGAACTCGGCTTCGGGGTGCGCGGCCGCCTGCTGCGACAGCTTGAACGAATCCCCGGTGGTGTCGGCGAACTGGATGACCTCGTCGCGCTGGTAGTGGTGGCCGAGGATGTAGAGCCTGTCCCCGAGCGCTGACTTCGCGGCGGCAGCGCGCGCGACGAGATCGGGATCACTCGCCGGCGGGAGGTCGCCGGGGCACTCCACCCCGCGCTCGCTCTCGGGATCCGCTCCGTGCCCTAGGAGCAGCAGGGCGAGCGGGGTGGGCGCGGGCTCGGTGAACGCCATTCGCTCATTGTCTCACCGTGCTGACGGAAGGCACCCGGGCGGATAGCGTCACACCGTGCGCGTGCTCATCGCCCCCGACGACTTCAAGGGGACCCTGTCAGCCGTCGAGGCCGCCCGCGCGATCTCCCGGGGCTGGTCGCTCTCCGCTCCCCAGGACGCGCTCACGCTCATGCCCCTGTCCGATGGAGGTCCGGGCTTCGTCTTGGCGATCGGCGCTGCCTCAGATGCCGAGATAGTCCCCGTCGCCGTGCGCGGCCCGATGGGGGAGACCGCGATCGGCATGGTCGCCATGATCGACCGGACGGCGTATGTCGAGTCGGCGCACGGGTGTGGCCTCGCCCTGGTTCATCCGGATCGGCGGAAGGCGGGCGCCGCGACGTCGTACGGTGTCGGGCAGCTCATCGCCGCCGCGATCGACTCCGGCGCGACGCGAGTCGTGGTCGGGCTCGGTGGGACGGCATCGACCGACGGTGGAGCAGGCATGCTCGCCGCACTCGGCGCCACGGCCGCGAATGCGGCGGGTGAGCCCGTCGCCCTCGCCGGCGGCGGCACTGCGCTCGCGGGCATCGCGACGATCGACCGCGGGCCTGCCCTCGATCGCCTTGGCGAGGTCGAGTTGATCGCGGCGAGCGACGTGGACTCGCCGCTCCTCGGCCCGCATGGCGCAGCGCGCGGCTTCGCGCCGCAGAAGGGCGCGGATGCGGAAGAGGTCGAAAGCCTCGAACGCGCGCTTGAGGTATTCGCGAGGGCTGCCGGGAGCGTCAACGCCGATCAGGCAGGTGCCGGAGCAGCGGGAGGCCTGGGCTTCGGCCTCGCCCTTCTGGGTGCGCGCCGGATCCCGGGGATCGACGTGGTGCGCGAGGCCGTCGGACTCGACGAGGCCCTCGAGGCCTGCGATCTCGTCGTCACCGGCGAGGGCAGCTTCGACTGGCAATCCCTGCACGGCAAGGCGGTCACAGGCGTGGCCGCGGCGGCTCTCGAGCACGGGCGGCCCGTGGTCGTCATCGCGGGACGAGTCGGCGTCGGGCGCAGGGAGTACGCCGCCCTCGGCATCACCGAGGCCCACGAGATCGGTGAGGAGCCCGGGGCCGATCCCGCGGGGGCCCTCGCGCGCGCCGCCGCTCGGGTGGCGGCGCAGTGGTCCCGGCCCTCCGCCTGAGGCCTGCCGCCTGGTCTCGAGCGCGGCCGTGTGACATGCTGGATGGGCGCTCGGGAGCGCCACCCCATATCTACCTGCAGGAACAATCCGCCAGGCGGTCGCGTTAACGGTCATGAGACCGATGGACCGCCCGACAAGGAGGCATGACATGACCGCGGAGACCACGACGAGCGAGGGCCTCGTCCTCACCGACGCCGCCGCCTCGAAGGTCAAGGCGCTGCTCGAGTCCGAGGGCCGCGACGATCTGACCCTGCGCATTGCCGTGCAGCCGGGTGGATGTTCGGGCCTGCGCTACCAGCTCTTCTTCGACGACCGCTCCCTCGATGGCGACGTCGTCAAGGACTTCAGCGGCGTGGGTGTCGTCACCGATCGGATGAGCGCCCCTTACCTCGGTGGCGCCACGATCGACTTCGTCGACACGATCGAGAAGCAGGGCTTCACGATCGATAACCCCAATGCCACGGGCTCGTGCGCCTGCGGAGACTCCTTCCACTAGTCCGCGTGCCGCTCGTCCTCGTGATCCGGTCGTCCGCGTGATCCCGGCCCGATAGGGTCTCGCGCGTGTCCCTCATCGTGACGGGGTCGATCGCGACCGATCACCTCATGACCTTCCCTGGTCGATTCGCCGACTCACTCGTCGCCGACAAACTCGATCGGATCTCGCTGTCCTTCCTCGTCGAGACCCTTGAGGTACGCCGTGGCGGCGTCGCGGCCAATATCTCCTTCGGCCTCGCGTGCCTGGGCTTGCGACCCGTCCTCGTGGACGCCGTCGGCATCGACTTCGACGACTACCGCTCGTGGCTGGAGCGCCACGGCGTCGACACCGACTCGGTGCATGTGAGCGAGGTGCATCACACGGCGCGATTCGTGTGCACGACCGACGTCGAGGCCAATCAGCTCGCTTCCTTCTACCCCGGTGCAATGAGCGAGGCCCGTGAGATCGAGTTGGAGCCCGTCGTCGCGCGCGTCGGCTCGCCGGACCTGATCATCATCGGCCCGACGGATCCCGCTGGCATGCTCCGTCACACCGACGAGTGCCGCCAGCGCGGATACCCCTTCGCCGCGGACCCCTCGCAGCAGTTGGCGCGCATGGACGGTCCCGAGATCCGCCAACTCATCGACGGCGCGACCTACCTCTTCACGAACGAGTACGAAGCAGCCCTCACCGAGCAGAAGACCGGCTGGACCGCCGAGGAGATCCTCGATCGCGTCGAGTGCCGCATCACGACGCTGGGCGACAAGGGTGCCCGTGTCGAGCGACGCGGACAGCCGATCGTCGAGGTGGGCTGCCCGCAGGAGGATGCCGTGCTCGACCCCACAGGGGTCGGCGATGCCTTCCGCGCCGGCTTCGTCGCCGGTCTCGCGTGGGGCGTCACAGATGAGCGCTGCGCCCAGGTGGGATCAATGCTCGCCACGCATGTCATCGAGACGGTGGGCACCCAGGAGTACGCGCTGAGCAGGCAGCGCTTCCTCAACCGCATCGCATCCACCTACGGCGATGATTCGGCGGCCGACATCGGGGCGCACATCCGCTGCCCTCTGCCCTGATCGGTCGTGCGTGGTCCCGCTGCCTGACTGCGACTGGGAACTGCCGGAGCCCGCGGTGGCTCCGCCCGGCGAGGAGTTGCTGGCCGTCGGCGCCGACCTCTCCCCGCGCACGCTCGTCGCGGCGTACTCCCGGGGTCTCTTCCCCATGGATATCGGACGCGACGGACCGCTCGGCTGGTGGTCACCGGACCCGCGCGGAGTGCTTCCCCTCGACGCTATGCGCGTGAGTCAGTCGCTGCACGCGTCCGTGAGGCGATTCCGCGTCACGATCGACGAGGCCTTCGACGAGGTCATATCCGGGTGCGCCGAGCAGCCGCGTCCGCACGGATGGATCACATCTGCCTTCCGTGATGCCTACGCTGATATGCACGCGCGGGGCCTTGCGCACTCGGTCGAGGTGTGGCGGGACAGAGAACTCGTCGGTGGCCTCTACGGCGTGGAGATCGGCGGGCTCTTTGCGGGCGAGTCGATGTTTCACCGTGCGCGCGATGCATCCAAGGTCGCGTTGGTCGCGCTAGTCGACGCGCTGGGTGGACCGGCGGGCGCCCACGAGGGTCGTTTGCTCGACGTGCAATGGGCGACGCCGCACCTGGAGACCCTCGGCGTCGTCGCCATCGCGCGCGAGGAGTACCTGCGCCGACTGGGCGTCGCGCTTGGATTGCCGCCCTGCGTCAGCGAGTCCGCACGAGGTAGGTGACGGCTCCGTCGGCCTCCTCGTGCGAGCCGAGGTAGTCGACACCACGCATGTCGCACCAGGCGGGGATGTCAGAAGCGGCTCCGGGGTCGGTGCACGCCACGGCAATCACGGTGCCAGCGGCTGACTCCTTGGCCGCGCGTGCCACGGCAATCACGGGCATGGGACAGCGGTGGCCGCGCTCATTCAGCCGCACATCAGGGCGCGGTAGGTCATCCATCGGGCTCTCCACTCAGGTCATCCGCGTGGAGCATGGCACGGACTTCCTGAACGACGCGAGGGAAGGTCGACAGGAAACCTTCGATGGTCTCGTCAGTGACGCCGAAGGGGAGTGAGATGCGAACGTTGCCCTGTGTGAGCACCCCCATCGCGACGAGGACATGGCTCGGGCGTCGCAGATCGGAGACGCACGATGAGCCGCTCGAGATCGCGTAGCCCTCGCGGTCAAGCCCCAGCACCAGAGCCTCGCCATCGACGAAGAGGCACGACAGTGCGGTGAGGTACTCGACCCGGTCGTCGCCACCGAGGAGTGATACGTCGGGGACCGCGGACGACGCGACCGCGCGGATGCGTTCGGTGAGCTGCCTGGCGCGTGCGGCGTCGTCTGCGCGGTGGTCGTCGGCCCACTCCAGCCCACGTGCGGCCGAGATCACCGCGGGCAGGCCCGCGTCGGGGAGGTCGAGTGGCGGTGCGTGCAGTCGGCGACGCACGGCGACCACGCTGACCCCGGGCGGCCCGCCCCAGGTCGAGGCCCGACCCACGAGGAGCGACCAAGCCTCCGGGGGGTCCTGCCTGCCGAGGGTCACCGAGGCGTCGAGGAGAAGCGGGACGCCAGCCTCGTCGCAGGCCTGGGCGACCTCGGCGACCGGCTGGAGGGTTCCCACCTCGTGGTTGGCCGTCTGGAGCACCGCGAGGGTGAGCCCGACAGGGGCGGCTTGGCCAACCCGCCGGGCCCCGGTTCCCACCGCCTCGAGGTAGGCGGGGAGGTCGACGCGGCAGGTCCGGTCGACCCCGATGACGTCGGCCCTGCCCCCTCGGGCGACGAGGGCGTCGGCCTCCGCGAGGACGCTGCTGTGCTCCACGGCAGAGCAGATAAGCCGCCCTGAACCCCCGGAGGAGCTCAGCCAGCGCCCGATTGCGGCGGGGAGGGCCCCATCGGCCACGAGGCTGACCTCCTCGGGTCGGGCCCCTATCCGGGCCGCGACCGCCTCACGAGCGGAGTCCCTCAGGAGCGCGGCACGGCGCCCTTCCCGGTAGAGCCGGGCGGGGTCCGCCCAGCCGGCGTCAGCCGCCACGGCCCAGGCCTCCTGGGCCGCCGGGTTGAGCGGCTGACCGGAGGCGGCATCGAGGAAGCCCGCGGGTGGCGCAGGGGAGGGCACGGCGGTGACGCTACCCGCCCGGTGACTCCTGGCAGGTCGTCGCGCCCCCTGCCGGGCGAGGAATTCCCCTTGCGCTAGTGTCGCTGACGTGGAGCGACGGCGCCGCATTCTGCTGACATCTGCCGCACTGGGCCTCGTGGCCGTGACGGCCTCTGGTTGCACGGCCAATGAGGCCTTTTTCTTCGATCTGCCCGACCCCGCCACGGCGGAGGGCCCCATCGTCCAAAACCTCTGGCAGGGCACGTGGATCGCGGCGTGGGGCGTAGGAATCGTCACCTGGGCCCTCATCCTGTGGGCCGCGATTGCCTACCGGCGTCGCAAGGGCAACGACGGCGTGCCGGAGCAGACGAAGTACAACCTGCCGCTCGAACTGCTTTACACGATCGTCCCGCTGGTCATGATCCTCGGCCTCTTCGTCTTCACCGCGCGCGATCAGACGGAGCTCCTCTCGGTCGAAAACGACCAGAGCGAGACCATCAACGTCGTCGGATTCCGGTGGAGCTGGGCTTTCAACTACCTCGATGAAGAGGTGTACGACGTCGGCACCCCGGGTATTCCCCCCACGCTGTGGGTGCCTGTCGACGAGAAGATCAAGTTCGAGCTCACGTCGCCCGACGTCATCCACTCCTTCTGGGTGATCGACTGGCTCTTCAAGATGGACGTCATCCCCGGCAAGGTCAACACCTTCGAGATCACGCCCAACAAGGAGGGCACCTTCATCGGTCGCTGCGCCGAGTTGTGCGGCACCGACCATGCCCGCATGCTGTTCAACGTCAACGTCGTCTCGCGGGCGGAGTTCGATCAGCACATGGAGGAGCTCCGCGCCAAGGGGCAGACCGGCAAGCTGGAGAGCGAGCGCGTCAACTACACCGGTGAACGCCCGTCCGAGGGGAGGACCCTGTGACCATCCTCAATGATCCGGTCGCGACGCCGACCGCGGCGCCGATTCCTAAGCAGGTCCGGCGAGACCACCTCGGCCGCACGATCGTCAAGTGGGTCACATCGACCGATCACAAGACGATCGGCTACCTCTACCTGATCACCTCCTTCTTCTGGTTCGTGGCCGCGGGCGCCATGGCGCTCGTCATCCGCGCCGAGCTCGCCACACCCGGCATGCAGTTTGTGTCGCTTGAGCAGTACAACCAGCTCTTCACCATGCACGGCACGATCATGCTCTTCCTCTTCGCGACGCCGCTCTACGTCGGCTTCGGCAACGTGATCATGCCGCTGCAGATCGGGTCGCCTGACGTGGCCTTCCCGCGGCTGAACATGCTCGGCTACTGGCTCTTCTTCTTCGGTGGCCTCACTATCGCCCTGAGCTTCATCACACCGGGAGGTGCGGCATCCTTCGGCTGGTTCGCCTACCAGCCCCTGAGCAACGCCGTGAATTCCCCCGAGGTCGGCGCTGACCTCTGGCTGCTCGGCCTCGCCATGGGCGGCCTGGGCACGATCCTGGGCGCCGTCAACTTCATCACGACGATCTTCTGCATGCGCTGCCCCGGCATGACGATGTTCCGGATGCCGATCTTCACGTGGACGATCTTCATCACCAGCGTGCTTGTCCTGGTGGCCTTCCCGATCCTGGCGGCGGCGCTGCTCATGGCCTTCATCGACCGTCAGTTCGGCGCTGTGGTCTTCGAGGCGGAGAACGGTGGCGCCATCCTGTGGCAGCACCTCTTCTGGTTCTTCGGGCACCCGGAGGTCTACATCCTCGCGTTGCCCTTCTTCGGCATCGCGAGCGAGATCATCCCCGTCTTCTCCCGCAAGCCGATCTTCGGCTACAAGGGACTGGTCTTTGCCACCATGGCGATCGGCGCGCTGTCGGTCGCGGTGTGGGCCCACCACATGTACGTCACGGGCTCGGTCTACCTGCCGTTCTTCGCACTCATGACGATGCTCATCGCCGTGCCCACGGGTGTGAAGTTCTTTAACTGGATCGGCACCATGTGGCGAGGGTCGGTGAGCTTTGAGACGCCCATGCTTTACACGATGGGCTTCCTCGTCACCTTCCTCTTCGGCGGTCTCACGGGCATCATCTTGTCGGCGCCACCGCTGGACTTCCACGTGTCGGACAGCTACTTCGTCGTGGCGCACTTCCACTACGTCGTCTTCGGCACTGTCGTATTCCTCATGTTTGCGGGCCTCTACTTCTGGTGGCCCAAGATGACCGGTCGGATGCTCAACGAGAAGCTCGGTCACGTGCAGTTCTGGATGGTCTTCATCGGCTTCCAGGTGACCTTCCTTGTGCAGCACTGGCTCGGCGTGCAGGGCATGCCACGTCGATACGGCGACTACCTCGCCAGCGACGGCTTCACGACCCTCAACACCGTCTCGTCCATCGGCTCGATCCTCGTCGGCCTGTCTACTCTCGTCTTCATCTGGAATGTCCTGTGGACCTGGAAGAACGCGCCCAAGGTGACAGTCGATGATCCCTGGGGCTGGGGCGGCTCGCTGGAGTGGGCGACCTCCTGCCCGCCCCCGCGCCATAACTTCACCTCGCTGCCCCGGATCCGCTCCGAGCGCCCGGCCTTCGACCTGCACCACCCCGAGCTCGCAGAGCACCAGCCGACACCTGCTGGCCAGGTCACGACGGGGAGCGCCTCGTGAAGATCGGCGGCTGGTCCTTCGCCCTCGGTGCGATCTTCTTCCTCGCCGTAGGCGGCATCTACTTCTACGTCAGCGGTGACGAGATCGGCACCACGGCCCTGGTCATGACCGGTGGCCTTGCCTTCCTCGTGGCCTTCTACATCCTCTACACCAACAAGCGCCTCGACGGCCTCCCTGAGGACCGGGCCAATGCCGAGATCGACGAGGCCGACCCGGAATACGGCTTCTACAGCCCCCACAGCTGGTGGCCGCTCCCCGTGGGATTCGCGGCCATGCTCATCGCCCTGGGGTTCATTTTCGCCGCATGGCTCGTGGTCCTCGGGGTCTCGGTGTTGCTCGTTTCGGTCATTGGCTGGCTTTTCGAGTACTACCGCGGCGAGTTCGCGCGCTGAGACGCGGCGTTCGGCGGGTTATCCTCTTGGACATGCGCCGACCCCTGATCGCCACTGCCGCGGGTGTGGCCCTGCTCGCGGTCACGGCCTGCCAGCCCAGCCTGGAATTCACCTCGGCCGCGCTTCCGGACGCCTCCATAGCCCAGATCGGCCTCGTGGACGCCATCGTGCGCGATGCCCCCATCGATCGTCCGATCGTCGTGCACGTCGACCACGGGCGCCTCACGGACGTGCTCGTCACGCAGGGCCCGAGCAGGGTCGTCAAGGGTGAGCTCTCCCCGGACGGGCGCACTTGGACCTCCCAACGGTCCTATCTTGACTTCAACACCACCTACACCGTGCAGGCCACGGCGGTGGATGCGCGCGGCCAGGAAGCCTCCCTTACGGAGAAGATCCGCACGGTCGACCCGGACGGCTTCCTCAAGGCATCGCCCGGCCTCGAGGCCGGCACGCAGTTCGGAGTGGGCATGCCCCTCACCGTCAACTTCGATGAGGCCGTGAAGGATCGCGCGGCCGTGGAGAAGGCCATGATCGTGCGTACGCCGACTCCGATCCTGGGTGCCTGGTACTGGACCGGCCCGACCCAGGCGATCTTCCGCCCCCAGGACTACTGGCCGGGCAACTCCGATATCGAACTCGACATCGATCTACGCGGAGTTGAAGCCGCCCCCGGTCTCTGGGGTCGTGACAACGTACGCACGACTTACCGCACGACGGACAGCGTGGTCATGGAGGCAGACGCTCAAACGCTCATGATGAAGGTCTTCATCAACGGCAAGAAGGAGCGCACGATCCCGGTGACCATGGGCATGGATGGCTTCGAAACCCTCTCGGGCACGAAGCTGATCATGACCAAGGAGCGCACCCGCGTGATGGACAACGCCACGGCGGGTGTCTCCGAGGATGATCCGGACCACTATCGGGTGAAGGTCGACTACGCCATGCGCCTCACCTGGCACGGTGAGTTCCTCCACGCGTCGCCGTGGGCGGCGGGCGCGTGGGGCAACAGCCGCATCAGCCACGGCTGCACCTCGATGAGCGTCGACAACGCCGGGTGGCTCTTCAGCGTGACGAACATCGGGGATCCCATCGAGATCACCGGCACGCCCCTGAAGCAGAATCCCGGCAACGGGATCACGGTCTGGAACATCTCCTGGGATCGCTGGGTCAAGGGCTCGGCCACCGGAGCGCATCTCACCTCACCCGAGGTCTGATGACGGCCATCGATGAGTTGGCTCAGGGCAAGTACCTGTCCCTCACCACCTTCCGTGGCGACGGCACACCCGTCGCCACGCCCGTGTGGCTCGTGCTCGATGGCGACGCCCTCCGAGTGATCACCCAGGCTGATTCGGGCAAGGCCAAGCGGCTGCGCAAGGACTCGCGGGTCCTCGTCGCACCCTGCGATGCCCGGGGCACTCTCAAGGGGGAGCAGGTCGAAGCTACGGCGACCCTCGAGGATGCAGCCGAGACCGCACGCACGGCGCAGCTCATCGAGAATCGCTACGGCGTGCTGGGCAAGCTCTTCATGTGGCGGAGCCGCCGGGCCGCTCGCAAGCCCGGCGCCGCGGGAATGGTCGGCATCCGGGTCGTCCCCGTCTAGGACATTTGTCTGACGGTGATGCGGCCGTCGGGGGCCGGGACCTGCGTGATCAGGCCGACCGCCGCATCCTTCTTGATCGCGGCGACGATGTCGTCGAGGTAGGGCCCGCGGATCACCGCCTCCGCCGGCCGGAAGACATCCACGTAGCCGTCACCGCCGTAAACCATGAAATCGAGGGTTGCCACGGTGTATGTCCGGTTGTCCGCGGGAGTCGGTGTGCCGTTCGCGAGGGTGACGCGGGTAATCCGCTTGCCCACGGGGAGATCGGGGTCGAGGGCAAAGCGGAATCCGGCGATCTGCGGGAACCGCCCGTCGGAGGGGTACCCGGAGACGCCGTTCTCCAGGGCCTTCCAGAGGTCGGCGCCGGAGATCCGGGTCGTTGCCGCGCTATTGCCGAAGGGGAAGACCGACACGAGGTCACCCAGAGTGACGTCGTATGGCCCGCTAGACCCGGGGTCCAGGAGACGCGTACGCCGCGAGGGACGGTGTTCGCGATCACCTCGGTGGGCGCGGCCGGCTTGGCATAGGTGGGCGTGTCCTGGAGCGTTGAGAGGGACCGTCCCACTTCAGGGTTGGCACTGGCGGGAAGCGCCAGCCCGGTGAGGCTCGCGAGGGCGATCGTCGCAGCTGCCAGAGGGAGAGCGCGGCGGTACCTGGCCCGGGGCGGTTCGAGAGGTCGTGCGTTAGAGGTTGCCGCCGCGCTCCTCGAGCTGCTCGCGGTTGGTCGCGGGCTCGCCAGCGGTGTGGAGGACGCCGCCGTGGAAGGGCACCATCACGGTCTCGTCCTCGTCGTAGGCGTGCAGGGGTGCCTCGATTGCGGCGTCGTGGGACACATGTGCCTGGCCCGCCTCGATCTCGGCGCGGGTCGGCGGCACGATGTCGTCGGCGTAGAACCAGCGTGAGAGCTTGTAGCGGATCACGTCGATGCGGTAGTGCTTGTTGGCCACGCCGTTGGCATCGACCCGCTCCGGTGCCGGCAGGGGCGCGCGGTAGGCCTCGATTGCGGACTCCAGGACGGCGCGGTCCTTGACGTTGAGCGGCTCGTGGACCTCGATGAACTCACCGTGCGGCAGACGCAGGATCCGCCCGGACTCGTAGCCGTGGAGGAGCTTCTCGCGGTCCTTGCGCTGCAGGCCAATGCAAATGCGACGAGTGATGAGGAAGGTGATGGGCGGCAGCACGATCACAGCGATCCGCAGGAACCAGATGATCGAGTTGATCGACAGGTCAAAGGAGATGGCGATGACGTCGTTGCCGCCTCCGATGAAGAGCAGGATGTAGAACGTGATCGCC
>JBIKKK010000093.1:0-7918 GCA_044360385.1 Candidatus Nanopelagicales bacterium | reverse complement strand
CATGGGCACGGCCTTCGGGCTCGCCACGGAGGCGAATCTGCTCGATGACAAGGGTGAGATCCCGCACTTCCAGAGCATCCTGGTGGTCGACTCGCTCGCGGCCGCGGCGGGTGGCGCCGCATCAGCCTCCAGCAATACCTCGTACATCGAGTCTGCCTCTGGCATCGGCGACGGTGCACGCACCGGAATCGCCTCTCTCGTCACCGGAGCACTCTTCCTCGTGGCCATGCTCATCTCGCCCATCGTGACGGTGATCCCGTACGAGGCGGCCGCACCTGCCCTCGTGGTGGTCGGCTTCCTCATGATGAGCCAGATCCGCCATATCGACTTCACCGATCTGTCGATCGGCATTCCGGCGTTCCTCACGATCGTCCTCATGCCCTTCACCTACTCCCTGGTCAACGGCATCGGTGCAGGGTTCGTGAGTTACTGCATCATCAAGATCGCTACGGGCAAGGCGCGCGAGGTGAACTGGCTCATGTGGATCGTGTCCGGTGCCTTCCTCGTCTACTTCGCCATCGACCCGATCCGGAACCTCTTCGGCGGCGCCTAGCGGCGCGGCATGATGGGGCCATGCCGACACTGAGGCGCGCGCCCCTGACGAGGATCGCTCCCACCCCCAGTGGATTCCTGCACGAGGGCAACCGGCTCAACTTCCGGCGCACCGCGGACCTCGCGGCCGATGTGGGTGCCGAGCTTGCCCTGCGCATCGATGACGTCGACGCGTCCCGATATCGCAGGGAGTACGCCGAGGACATCTTCGCGAGCCTTCGGGACATGGGCATCGCGTGGACGGTGGGGCCGCGCGACGTGGACGACTTCGAGGCGCACTGGTCCCAGCGAGCCCGGACGCAGATGTACCGCGCCGAGCTCGGGCGTGCCACGGCTCGGGGTCTGCGCGTCTACACCTGTGCGTGCTCGCGAGCCGTGCAGCCCGGCCCCGCTTCGGGAGGGTGTGCGGGGGGCTGCCGGGAGCGCGGACTCCCGCTCGAACCGGGGCGCACCGCGCTGCGCGTCGCGGTGGAGCCCGGTACCTTCGTGGACGTCGGGATGGAGCAGGTGTCACTCGACCGCGAAATGGGTGACTTCGTGATCTGGCGGCGCGACGACCTGCCGGCGTACCAATTCGTGTCGGTCGTCGACGACCGCGATCTTGGCGTCACCCACATCGTGCGGGGACGGGACCTGCTGCCCTCCAGTGCCGCACAGGTGCACCTCGCTCCCTGGCTCGAGGCCGAGGGTGTCGCGCAAGCCACCTACGTGCACCATGAACTCGTGACCGATGCCTCAGGCGCGAAGCTGTCGAAGTCCACCCTCGCGCAAGGGCTACGTGAGGAGGCAGCGCCGTGACCACCAGCCCCGAGATCGGCGAGACCGTCATCGCCGCAGGCATCGCCACCAACGTCCACGACACCGTCAGGGATCCAGGCAACGGCACGATCCTGCTCATCCACGGGTCCGGGCCCGGAGTGAGCGCCTGGGCCAATTGGCGCCTCACGATCCCGGCACTTGCACCGTCGTTCCGCGTGGTCGCCCCCGATGTCGTCGGATTCGGATTCACCGAGCGGATCGCCGAGGCCTATCACCTCGACGCCTGGGTAGAGCACATGCTCGGAGTCCTTGACGCCATGGGGATCGAACGCGCGCATGTCGTCGGCAACTCCTTCGGAGGATCACTCGCCCTCGCTCTCGCCATCCGGCATCCGGAGCGAGTCCGTCGACTCGGGCTCATGGGCGCCGTCGGGCTCGACTTCCCCATCACTCCCGGCCTTGACGCGGTCTGGGGCTATGAGCCCAGTGTTGAGTCGATGGCCGCCCTCCTGAGGATCTTCACGGCCGCACCCGCGCCGGGCATAGACGAACTCGCGGAGCTGCGCTACCAGGCGAGCATCAGGCCAGGTGTGCACGAGGCGTATTCCGCGATGTTCCCTGCTCCGCGCCAACGCTGGGTGCAGGCCCTGGCCCACTCGGAGGACGACGTGTCCTCCATCGCGGCGCCCACGATCATCTTCCATGGGCGAGAAGACCGCGTCATCCCACTCGCCACGTCCCTCCGGCTCCTCGATCTCATTCCATACGCCCAGCTCCACGTGTTCGGCAACTGCGGTCACTGGACCCAGATCGAGCACGCCGAGGAGTTCACATGCATGCTGCGCGACTTCCTGCTTGATGACTGAATGCCTGCCCGCTCACATGCGCAGGTAAGACGCCCCGTTGAGGTCGAGGATCCCGCCACTCACCCATTCGGCTTGGGCAGACGCCAGGAAGGCAATAGCCGCAGCGATCTCGTCAGGCTCGGCGATCCTGCCGAAGGGGCTCTCGCTCCTCCTGACGGCGCCACCCTCGCCTTCCATGGCCTCGGTCGCCATGTCGGTGGCGACGAACCCCGGGGCCACCGTGGTCACGGCGATTCCCCGGGCGCCCAGGTACTTGGCGAGGGATTGGCCCAGGGCTGCGACACCGGCCTTGCTCGCCCCGTAGGCGGGGCTCTGCGGCTCGCCCCGAAAGGCACCGCGCGAGCCCACGTTGATGATGCGCCCACCCGGTCCCATGTGGCGCACGGCATGCCAGGACACCAGCGCGGGCGCCAGGAGATTGATGTCGAGAGTCTGGCGCCACGCCTCGAGCCAGGTGTCGAAGTCGACCTCGTCGATGGGATGAGCGAAGAAGACCCCCGCGTTGTTGACCAGGACGTCGATCCCGCCCAGTGCCTCGGCCGCCTCTTCGACCATGCGTGAGATGGCCACTGGATCCCGGAGGTCCGCACGCACCGCGACATGTCCCGTGCCCGGCAGGCTGGCGAGGACCTCGGCCGCGGCCTCGGGACTCGCGTGGAAGTGCAGGGCAACGCGATAACCATCCGCAGCAAAGCGCCGAGCGATCGCTGCTCCGATGCCGCGGGAGCCGCCGGTGACGAGGATGCGACGGGTCATGGGCACAGGCTAGGACCCGTGGATCTCACCTCGACGGGGGTCTGGCAGGCTGGGCGCATGGCACACGGCACGGGTGATGAGCCCATTCACCTCAACAATCACCATCTCAACACGCTCACGGCGATCTTCAGCCACCCAACGAGTCACAACATTCGTTGGGCGGACACGATCTCCCTTCTCGAGCATGTCGGTGACGTCGAAGAACGTCACGACGGGAAGTTCAAGGTGACCCTGGGCCCCGAGACAGAGATCTTCGAGCGGCCTCGCGATAAGGACATCGACACCCAGATGGTGGTCGACCTTCGTCGCATGCTGCGCAACGCGGGTTTCGACCCCAAGAAGGCCGGAGAGGAGGTCTGACATGCACGACATCACCGATGCCATCGACCTGACCGGGCGCATCGCCATCGCGGCCGTGGACTTCCACAGCACGCGGATCTACGCCCTGGACTCCCCCGACCACTCCTCCCCCGAGCATGTCTCGGCCGAGGATCCGCGCAAGCGCTTCCATAACGTCTACCACCACCACGGCAACGTCGATGGCAAGTACCTCGACGACAGTGATGCCTACTGGTCTCTTCTCACCGAGGCACTCGTCCCCGCCTCAGGGATCATCCTGCTCGGACACGGCACGGGCAAAGCCAACGCGAGCCACCACCTGGTCACCTACATGGAGAAGCATCGCCGTGACGTGGCCGGGCGCATCCTCGCGGACGTGCGAGCGGACATCGATGACCTGACCGACGAGCAGGTCTTGCGCCTGGGCCAGCACATCGCGGGGATCGATCCCCTGCGTGACCACGGCGACAGCCGCCGCGGCGCGTCCTAGGCCCGGCAGCTTCAGGAACCTGCTGCCTGCTTCGCCTTCCAGCGCCTCTCGAGGACCGCAGCGATCACGGCAGCGACAATGCCGGCCGAGAGAACTGCGATCCAACCCCAGGGTTCTGCCATGCCTGCAGTGTTGGCCGGGTCATCGGGGCACTCCCCCAGCCCGCACTCGGGAACGATGGAGATGCCGACGGCCAGCAGGTCGACGAAGATCCAGATGATGACGAGCAGGCTGAGCCACACGATCACACCGGTGACGAGCGGCCGCAGCGGATGCGCATCGTGGAGAACTCCACGATCCCCGGCTGTGAACGGCGCCTGCCACATGATGAGCAGGGCGCAGCCCACGATGGCCACGATGAAGGTCACCAACGCCCAGGTGTAGAGGTGCCACCCAAAGACCTCGGGGCCATAACCGGGGTCGTTGGGGTCGGCGATGTGGAGCAGGATCTGCCGGGTCGATCCCGCGGCTCCCACCACAGCGGCGAGGATGCTCAGCGCATAGTGACGCGGATTCATCCCCCACAGCAGGTTCATGATGGGGCCGACGGCGAGGCCGATCATTCCGGAGCGCTGCACGATGCAGAGCGGACAGGGCTGCTCTCCCACCCCGAACTGAAGGTGCAGGGATCCCGCCAGCACTCCGATGAGGCCGAGGAGCGCCACGATGTTGATCAGCCGCGAGAGCAGGACCGCGCGGTCAGGCGCCATGCTCCAGCGTGAGGCGGATGAGGTCGCCGTCGATGTCGTCACGTCTGCCCCTAGAAGTTGAGCGGGATCGGGTCGGTCATGTGGATGCGCAGGACCAGGAGGGTGTAGGCCAGGTTGGCGAGCGCGAGCAGGGGGATCCATCGCCAGCCTCGGAAGATCCCGATGAAGACCATGAGCCAGACCACGAACATGAGGAGCATCACGAGCAAGAGGCTAGGGCCGCGGGGATGCCCCATCAAGGACCGGCGGCATTCCCGCGCGTCCCCTAGGGTGTGGCGCATGCCCGTTGCGGACGACCTGCCCTGGCCAGCCGGGGCCCGGCCCTCGCGCATCACCCTCGATACCCCGCCCGGACCGCCCCTGCCCCGACATGAGGTGCGCGTCCGACCCCGCTTCTCGAGCTGGCCGCGCGGCGACATCCTCGTGACCGGTGATCCCGTCCCTGGTGTCCCCGCAGCGGGCGCCCTCGCCACCTTTGCTCAGGGGCTCGAGGAGCACGGTCTCATCAGTCGGGGTCCCGACGGCAGCCTCGTGGTGGCCCTGTCCGAAGACTCGCCCGCCTGGACGGATCCAGGATTCCTCGAACTCCTCTCGGCAGCCGCGCTGACTTCAAGCGTGGAGGCCCGGTCTCGCGGCGTGGGACTCCTCGGTTTTGGCGCCATCGGGGCTGCTCATGCTCGGGCAGTGCGTGAGACCGCCGGACTCCATCTCGTGGCCGTCTGCGATCGTGACCCGGCGCGTGCGGCGCTGGCCCTTGAAGCCGATCCCGATGCGCGTAGCCATGCCGACGCGGACATGCTGCTCGCCGACCCCGAAGTCGACATCGTTGTGATCTCCACCCCTCCCGACAGTCATGCAGCCTGGGCAATGGCGGCGCTCGAGCATGGCAAGCACGTCGTGCTCGAGAAGCCCATGGCGCTCAACACTCGGGAGTGCGATGCCCTGATTGAGCGCGCCCGCAGCGCTGGCCTGGCACTGTCGGTCTACCAGAACCGTCGCTTCGACCCGGACTTCGCACTGATTTGCGACGCCGTGCGTGAGGGGCGCGTCGGCGAGGTCTTCCATGTCGAGACCTTCATCGGTGGCTACGGACACCCCTGCAACTACTGGCACTCCGATGCCGCCGTATCGGGTGGTGCGCTCTTCGACTGGGGCTCACACATCATCGACCAAGTCCTCGACCTCCTCCCCGGCGAGGTCGAATCCGTCACCGCTATGAATCACAAGCGTGTGTGGCATGACGTGACCAACGCAGACCACTCGCGCATGACCCTTCACTTCAGCGGCGGCCGAGAGGCGACCTTCGTCTACTCCGACCTTGCCGCAGCGCTCAAGCCGCGGTGGTACGTGCTCGGCACGCGGGGCGCACTGACAGGTGAGTGGCGGCACGCATCCGTGGTGTCCCGCAACGCCATCGGGACGTTGGACGAAGACATGCTGGCGCCCGCCGACGCCCCTCCTCGAGTCAGGATGCACTCACCCGCCGGCGACGTCACCGACCTTGCCTTCCGGGCCGCCGAGCCGCACCCCTTCCACGCTGATCTCTCCCTGTGGCTGCAGTACGGCTTCGTTCCGCGCGTGCGGGGGGAGCAGTCCCGCAGGGTGATCGCGATGCTCGAGGCCGCAGAGGAGTCCGCACGCATGGGCGGCGTCCCGGTGAAGCCATCCTGATGCCGACCCGGTGGGGCTTGCTCGGTGCAGGCTGGATCTCTCGCCGTGCGATCGCGCCCGCCATGCACAGCGCTCACGGTGCACGCCTCGATGTCGTCGCGGCACGGGACAAGGGCAGAGCGGCCTCCCTCACCCCCCATCGCGCGGCAGTGGACGACTACGCCGCCGTCATCGACGACCCTCAGGTGGACGCCGTCTACATTGCCCTCTCCAACGACGGACACCTGCCCTGGGCTGAGCGTGCCCTCGAGGCAGGCAAGGCCGTCCTGTGCGAGAAGCCGCTGGGCCGCAACGCCGACGAGGCTCGTCGCATGCGGGCGGCTGCGGAAGCCACCGGGTGCCTGCTGGTCGAAGCGACCTGGAACCTGTGGCATCCGCGGACAGCGCGTGCTGCCGCCTTGCTAGCCAGTGACGCTCTCGGCCCGGTCACGAGCGTAACCGGGGCCTTCGTCTTCGACGGGGTTGACGAGGGCAACTACCGCCTCGATCCGCAGCGTGGAGGGGGCGCCTTGCTCGATGTCGGCTGTTATCCCCTCACCGGGGCGACCTGGGTTACTCGCGCTGCCGGCGTCTCCGTCGACGCGGTGGACATCGTCAGCGGAGGCCTCGGCGTGGACCTCACCACGGATGCGTCGCTGCGCCTGGAGGGTATCCCTGTGCACATCCGCGCAAGCTTCATCGAGACGGCGTTCGAGAGCCTGGTGATCCACGGTGAGCACGGCGTCATTGAGTTCACCGGCAACGATGCCTACACCTCGTGGATGCGCCCGAGCGCACTGCGGGTCCTGGACCGCGATGGGGAGCGGGTCGAGCACTTCGCGCCGGTCGACCCCTACCGGCTGATGATCGAGGCTGTCTCGTCAGCCGTGCGCGGCGAGCGGGGATGGCTGCCCGACCCGCGCTGGTCGATCACCGTCGCCGATGCAATGGACGCCATCCTCGCCCGGGGCGCCGCCTGATCCCTGCACCGGTCGCACCCTGCTGCGCAGCGCGTCGGCGACCTGGCAGGGTGTGGACATGTCCGAGGCACCCGTACTCGTGGAGGTGCGCGACCGAGTCGCGCTGATCACCCTCAACCGTCCTGACCGGCTGAATGCTCTCAATGCCGAGATGGGCCCGGCCTACGCGCGTGCCCTGCGCGAGGCCGACGCTCACCCCGACGTGCGCGTCGCCGTCGTCACGGGCGCGGGGCGCGGCTTCTGCTCGGGAGCCGACCTGTCCGTCCTGGCTATGGGACCCGAAGCACTCGAGGGATTCGTGTCGGAGACGAGACCCGAGAACCTCCCCACGGGCGCACTCGATGTGAGCATCCCCGTCGTCATGGCTGTCAACGGCCCCGCCGCAGGCTTGGGCTTCGTCATCGCTCTCACCGGGGACGTCTGCTTCGCCTCGCCCAGCGCACGCTTCATCTCGGCATTCAGCCGACTGGGGCTCGTCGCGGAGTACGGGGTCGCCTGGCTCCTCCCGCGCATGATCGGACGGCAGCGCGCCGCCGAGATCCTCCTCAGCGGGCGCTCCATCGACGCAGCTGAGGCCGAGCGCATCGGTCTCGTGCACGGAGTGCACGACGATGTCGTCGGGGCAGCCGTGTCCTGGGCGCACGATGTCGCCGCACACTGCTCGCCTCGATCCCTCGCGACGATCAAGCAGCAACTCTCGGCTGCCGACCAAGAAACACGCGAGGAGAGCATCGAGCAGAGCCTCAGCCTGATGCGCGCGTCCTTCCGCGGTCCGGATCTCGCCGAGGCCCTGCTCGCCAAGGCTGCTGGGCGGGC
>JBIKKK010000092.1:0-7954 GCA_044360385.1 Candidatus Nanopelagicales bacterium | reverse complement strand
ACACTGACGATGTCGCGCGGCTCACGGCCGAGTTGCTGCGCGATGGCGCGCTGGTCTTCGGGCGTGATCACGAACGATCGGCCTGGCGAGTGGATTCCCAAAGGCGGGAGTACCACGGCGCTTGCTCTGCCTCGCGCTCTTCCTCGGGCACGATCGGTCTGTCGTCTTCTCCGAGAACGACGTATCCCACCTCACCAGGGAAGACGAAGTGAAGGCGACTTCGTGCCTGAGCGATCACGAAGGCGGGGTCCTCCCAGTCCTTGAGCTCGGCGCGGAGTCCCTCCACGCGCTCACGGGCCTGGGTGACATCGGCTTCGAGTGCGGCGATCTCCGCCTGCTGCGACAGCCACGCCCGCAGCGGGATGGCAAGTGTCACGACGAGGGCCGCGAGGACGAGGATCAGGATGGCCGCCCGACCGGTGAGGGCAGGACGGGGGCCGGACATCCGCCCATGTTCTCACGGAGTGGGGCGCGAGCGCGGGAACGCCGCGGCGCCGGCGTAGCGGCCCGCGTCGTCCAACTCCTCCTCGATGCGGAGCAACTGGTTGTACTTGGCCACGCGCTCCGACCTCGCCGGGGCGCCGGTCTTGATCTGGCCCGCGTTGACCGCCACCGCGAGGTCCGCGATGGTCGTGTCCTCCGTCTCCCCGGAGCGGTGGCTCATCATGCAGCGATAGCCATTGCTCTGGGCTAGTGCCACGGCATCGAGGGTCTCGGTGAGGGTGCCGATCTGGTTGACCTTGACGAGCAGGGCATTGGCCGCGCCCTCCGCAATGCCGCGGGCGAGACGCTCAGGGTTGGTGACGAAGAGGTCATCGCCCACGAGCTGGACGCGATCGCCAATCGCATCCGTGCAGTGAATCCAGCCGGCCCAGTCGTCCTCCGCCAGTGGATCCTCGATGGAGACGAGCGGGAAGTCGGCGAGAAGACCCTCGTAGTAACCGGTCATCCACTCGCTGGACCTGGACGCACCCTCGAAGCGGTAGGAGCCATCGGCGAAGAACTCCGTCGAAGCGACATCGAGCGCGAGGGCAATGTCACTTCCCACGGTCAGACCGGTGCGGCCGATCGCGTCGACGATGAGCTCCAGTGCGGCTCGATTGCTCGGCAGGCTTGGAGCGAATCCTCCCTCGTCACCCAGGCCGGTCGCGAGGCCGCGCTCGCGCAGCACCGATTTCAGCGCGTGATAGGTCTCCGCACCCCAGCGCAGTGCCTCGGTGAAGTTAGCCGCGCCGATGGGCGCAACCATGAACTCCTGGATGTCGACGTCGGTGTCGGCGTGGGCCCCGCCGTTGAGGATGTTCATCATCGGCACGGGCAGGACGTGCGCGTTGGGGCCGCCGACGTAGCGGAAGAGCGGCAGCCCGGCGGAGCCGGCCGCTGCGCGAGCCACCGCGAGGGAGACACCGAGCACCGCATTAGCACCGAGACGCGACTTATTGGGTGTGCCGTCGAGGTCCACCATGATCTGGTCGATGAGGCGCTGCTCGGACGCGTCGATGCCCAGGATCTCGGGCGCGATGCCATCCTCCACGGACGCGACCGCGGCGAGGACCCCCTTGCCGAGGTAACGATCAGCATCGCCGTCGCGGCGCTCCGCGGCCTCAAATGCGCCTGTGGACGCACCGGAGGGGACCGCCGCACGCGCAGTGGTGCCGTCGTCGAGGATGATCTCGACCTCGACGGTGGGATTGCCGCGCGAGTCAAGGATCTCGCGGGCGACGACGTCATCGATGCTGGCCATGCCAAAACCCTACCGAGCCCCGCGGAGTCAGAGTCCCAGGACCGCTCGGAGATGGCGGGGCCCCAGCGACCCGTGATCGAGCACGAGGTCATGTAGGCGGCGGTCCGACCAGTCCGGGTGGAGCACCCGGAGATCATCGACGAGTTGGCGCACCCCCCGCCAGCCCACGAAGTACGTCGGCAACTGCGCCGCGGTGAGGAGCGCGCGCCGCCACTTGCCCGCGGCCTCGGCCTCCTCCTGGAATCCGCGCCTGCGCAGGAGTTCGATCGCGGCCACTTCATCGATATCGCCACCGTGCACCCGGGCGTCGAGGATCGCATTGAGGGTCGCGCGCGCCTGCATCTTGAGTTGCTGAAGGCGCATGCGCAGCGGCGCGCGAGGGTCGTCATCGGGTGCATATCCGCGGTCGACCATCAGTTCTTCGGCGTAGACCGCCCAGCCCTCGATGAAGACGCCCGAGGGACACAGGCGCCGAATCAGTGATGTGTCCGATGCTCGGGCGCGGGCGAGCTGCACGACGTGACCGGGCATCGCCTCGTGGATGGCGAGATCTTGGAGAAGGTCGGCGTTGTACTCGCGCAGGAAGGACCGCACGCGATCCGGCTCCCAGTCGTCCGGCGGAGGCGCGACGGCGACAACGGTGCGGACCGGCACGGTCTCGAGCGGGCCCGGAGCGTCGCAGTAGGCGACCGCGACTCCCCTGTGGATGCGGGGCATGTCGCCCACGTCAAGGGCCTGGTCGGGCAGGGTGAGCAGGTCACGCTCTCTCACGAAACGCGTCGTACGCTCGAGAGCGCGCTGGATCGTCGGCATGAGGGTGTCTCGCTCGACACGCGCATGCTCGGCAGCATCGGCAAGGGCGCGGCGCACGATGTCGGATGAGTGGACCGACTCGTCGAGATACTCGGCTGCTACTTCGCGCATGCGCGCGGTCACGTCATCGAGGTGCGCCTCCGCGAACTCCAGCACCTGCACGGGGGCCAACTCCTCGTCGAGGTGATGCCACACTGCCGCGCTATACAGCCGCACGCCGAGGCGGGGGTCCCGCCTCGACAGCGGCAGCTGCTCTGCGAGCCAGGCACGGTGCTGGACCACCGACTCGCGAGCATTGTCAATCGTCTCGGAGTCCAGCGGCCCCAGCGCCGCCAACTCCTCCACGACAGCATCGAACCCCCCGAGGCGCAGCAGGGCCGTCTCGACGTGGATCGCCGACATCTCTCGCAGGGTCGCCCGGGCATCGGAGAGGAATTCCGGCACCGCACCCAGCCGAGCGTGGGCACTCTGCAGGCGCTCGTGTGGCGGCGCGAACGCCTTGATGGCAAGTGCGTGCAAACCGCTCGACGGATCCCAGACGAGGGGATCCCAGCGGTGTCGCGCGATCTCCGAGAGGTCGAATGCCTCTGCGGCGAGGCGCGCGCGCAGGACCTCGAGATCCACCTGCTCGCCGACGGCAAGCTCGAGATCGTCCACAGCGTCGATGCGCTCGAGCAGCGCATCGAGTTCGTGCACGTGCGCATCGACAGCAGGATTCGTGAGGTCCGGCAGGCGCCCGTCGTGCTCATGCCATCCCGCCTGAGTCCCGGCGACCGGGTTAAAGCCGAAGAGGGCATCGCGAGACTGCCCCGCCAGCACGGCGAGCTGCTCGGATGCGCTCACGCGCCCTCCGCCTCGCGGATGCGACTGGCCTGTCGGCGTACGGCATCGCGCAAGGCGGCCTCCGCATCCCAGCCTCGCGCACGACTCATCGCGACCAGCACAAGGAGCAGGTCGCCGAGGGCTTCCTCGTCGTCGACATCGTCAAGCGGATTGCCCACCTGCGGCAGGGGCACGTCGAGGTGCTCGCTGCGCGCGAGCACCTTGCTGGCGCGCAGAAGCGCAGGCAAGGCCTCGGGGATTCCCTCGGTGACGGATGCGCGACCCTTCTCCTGGGTTTTCAACTCATGCCAACGGGACTCCACCTGCTCAGGCGTCGTCACGGCCTCCGCCTCCGCGTCGACGGCTTCCGTGACGAAGACATGCGGATGGCGGCGTACCAACTTGTCGACGATGCCCCGAGCGACATCGTCGATGCCCCAGGGATCCTCGGGATCCTCCTCGGCGATCCGGGAGTGGAAGACCACCTGCAGGAGGAGATCGCCGAGCTCCTCGCGCAGGTCGTCGCGATCACCGGACTCGATAGCCTCGACTGTCTCGTAGGCCTCTTCGAGCAGGTACTCCGCGAGACTGCGATGGGTCTGGCGGGCATCCCAGGGGCAGCCACCCGGAGAGCGCAGGCGGTCCATGACCGCGATAAGCGCGCTCAGGCCGTCACCTGGCTCCGACATGGCGCGAGCCTAGGGAGCCGGGAGGACGCCCGCGAGCGGATCCGCCACCTGCTCGGTGGTCGACAGGTCACTCGGTAGTGGTCCCACGGTGAGCGTCGCCGTGTCCCACGTGCCGAATCGGGGACTCACCTCGATGCCCTCTTGCTCGCCGTAGACGGTGACGAATTCCACGAGCGCCTGCTCCTGGGCATTCTGGTCCCCATCAGGGGCCAGGGCCGCACCGAGTTTTCGCACCTGGAGGGAGAGGGTGACCTGCTGCTCGATGGCCTCCGCGGGGACGTTGGCCTCGAGGTACGCCGCCTGCAGCGCCTCGGCGCCGCCGAGCTGCGCCTCGAACTCAGCGATGGAGGCGTCGATCTCACCCTGGGTGACCGTGATGCCCTGCGTGGCGGCTACCTGGCCCACCAGTTCGGTGACGACCAGCCTCTGCAGCACCGCGAGGGTGAGAGCAGAGTCGGGCGCGCCCGACTGGCCACCCCTCTGCACCTGGATTGCCGCAGTCTCCGACGCCAGAGTCTGGGTCGAGACCTGCACATCACCGACCGTCGCCGCGGAACCCGCTGCGCCCAGGCCCGCGCAGCCGACCAGCGCCATGCTTGCCACCAGCGCGATGATCCCTCGCCGTATCACCGTGGTCACGTTGCTCCCGCTCCTCGCATCGCCTGACACTTCGTCGCCCACAAGGGCGGCGCAGCCACCCTTGTCGAGCTACCCGACCTCCGGTGGATCGAGGATGTCGAGCACTCCTCGCACCCACTCCACCAGTTCGACATCAGTGGTCGATCCGGCGGGAGGTCGCGGCACCAGGATCGTACGGACCGCGGGCTTGGCCAACGTGCCCGGGTGGAGCCTGGCGAGCCGCAACTGCCGCGACTCCGGCGGATCGACGGGGTGGAAGCGGACTCGGGGGCCGGCCATCACGATCTCGCCCACCCCGACCGCACGTGCTCGCACGCGCAAGCGCGCCACGGCGAGGAGTGTCTCGACCGGGAGCGGCGGTGATCCATAGCGGTCCACGAGCTCCTCGGCCACGGCATCCACATCTGCGTCACTCACCGCGGCGGCAATGCCGCGGTAGGCCTCGAGGCGAAGCCGCTCCTCGGGGACGTAGTCGTGCGGAATGTGCGCGTCGAAGGGAAGCTCGATCTTGACCTCGAGTGGCGATGAGTCCGCATCGCCGCGCGACTGGGCGAGGGCTTCGCCGACAAGCCTCACATAGAGGTCGAAGCCAACCTCGGCGATGTGGCCGCTCTGCTCGCCCCCGAGGAGATTGCCCGAGCCGCGAATCTCAAGGTCCTTGAGCGCGATCTGCATGCCTGAGCCCAGATCGGCATGCTGCGCGATGGTGGTGAGTCGCTCGTGCGCCGTCTCCGTGAGGGGGCGCTCGGGCGGGTAGAGCAGGTAGGCGTATCCGCGCTCGCGCCCACGGCCGACCCTGCCCCGGAGCTGGTGCAGCTGCGCGAGACCGAGCATGTCCGCTCGATCGACGATGAGGGTGTTGGCGTTGGGGATATCTATGCCGTTCTCCACGATGGTGGTGGCGACAAGCACGTCGATGCGGCGCTCCCAGAAGTCCAAGACGATGCGCTCGAGCTCATGCTCGTTCATCTGGCCATGCGCCACGGCAACGCGAGCCTCGGGCACGAGATCCCGCAGGCGGCCCGCTACCCGGTCGATGGACTCGACGCGATTGTGGATGAAAAAGACCTGACCGTCTCGGATGAGTTCACGATGAATGGCCGCGGCCACCTGACGATCATCGAAGGGGCCGACGTAGGTGAGGATGGGATGGCGCTCCTCCGGAGGCGTCTGAATCGTCGACATCTCCCGGATGCCCGTGAGCGACATTTCGAGGGTCCGCGGGATCGGGGTCGCCGACATCGTGAGCACGTCGACCGACGTGCGCAATGCCTTGATGTGCTCCTTGTGCTCGACGCCGAAACGCTGCTCCTCATCGACGATGAGGAGACCCAGGTCCTTGAAGCGCACCTGTGGGGTCAGCATGCGGTGCGTGCCGATCACGACATCCACCGTGCCGTCGGCGAGTCCTTCGAGGATGCGCTTTGCCTCGGCGTCTGTCTGGAAGCGGGACAGTGCCGCCACCTTGACGGGGAAGGGGGCGTAGCGCTCGGTGAAGGTCCTGAAGTGCTGCTGGACCAGCAGAGTCGTGGGCACGAGCACCGCAACCTGCTTGCCGTCCTGGACCGCTTTGAACGCCGCACGGACAGCAATCTCGGTCTTGCCGTAGCCCACGTCACCGCAAATGACGCGGTCCATCGGCATCGTGCGCTCCATATCGGCCTTGACCTCGTCGATGCTCGCGAGTTGGTCGGGAGTCTCGACGTAGGGGAAGGCGTCTTCGAGTTCACGCTGCCAGGAGGTGTCGGGAGCGAAGGCATGACCCGGGGTCGCCTGACGCTTGGCGTAGAGCCGCACCAGCTCGTCCGCGATCTCGCGCACGGCACGACGTGCCCGCGCCTTGGCCCGCTGCCAGTCGGAGCCGCCGAGTTTGCTCAGTGCCGGCGCCTCGCCACCGACATATCGCGTCACCTGATCGAGCTGATCCGTCGGCACGTAGAGGCGATCCGGCGGCTGGCCTCTCCGTGAGGCGGCGTACTCGATGACGATGTACTCACGTGTGGCATCGGCCACCGTGCGCTGGGCCATCTCGACGTACCTGCCAACTCCGTGCTGCTCGTGCACGACGAGATCCCCAGCCGAGAGCTGCAGAGGATCGATGGTGCGGCGCCTGCGCGATGGCATGCGGGCTGCATCGCGCACCGGTGAACGCTCGCCGAAGAGGTCACCCTCCGTCACCAGGTAGAGATGCCCCTCGGGCGAGGCAAAGCCACCCTGCCAGCGCGCTGCCGCGACCACGACGCCTTCATCATCGATCCCGCCGGCCACGTCGTCTCGCCACGTCGCGGTGATGCCCTCGTCGCGCAGGGAGGATGCGATCCGCTCGGCCGATCCAGGACCTTCGGCAAGGATGACGACCCGGTCACCCGAGGAGCGCCACGCGCGAATGTCGTCCAGGACCTCGGCGAGACCGCCACGCCGATCCGGCAGCGGACGGGCGTCGATGAGGAGGTCGTCGGACTCTTGGGCGAAGGAGTCCGACGTCCACACGGGGCCGCGCGCACGCGCCGCTGACTCGACCTCGGCGACCGAGCGGTACGCCGCTGCCGCCAGGTCTAGCCCCTCGACATCCAGGGGCGACGCGGCCCCCGCGGCGGCGCCATGCCACGACGCCACGAGGAACTCCTGCGAGGTGCGCACCAGGTCCTCGGCCCGCGAGCGGATGCGTTCGGGGTCGCAGAGGATGACGAGGGACCCCTTCGGGAGCACGTCGACCAGGAGCTCCATGCGATCGACCAGGACCGCGGCGAACGCCTCCATGCCATCGACCACGAGGCCTTCGGCCACACGGTCGAGCACATCCGCGGTCCCCGGGTGCGTCACGGCGAGGTCCCGTGCACGAGCACGCACCTCGGGCGTGAGGAGTAGCTCGCGAGCAGGATGCAGGACAACACGACCCACATGGCTTCGTGACCGCTGATCCGCGACGGCGAAATCGCGTATCTCCTCCACCGTGTCCCCCCAGAGCTCAATGCGCACGGGGTGTTCGGCGGTCGTGGGAAAGATGTCGATGATGCCACCGCGCACAGCGAAGTGCCCGCGACGCTCCACCAGGTCCACGCGTGAGTAGCCGCGCAGGACGAGGTCGGCCACGAGGTCGTCCACGTCGATGTCGACGCCCTCCTCCACGACCATCGGCTCGAGGTCCGCAAGGCCCCCCACGAGAGGTTGCAGCACCGACCTCACGGGCGCGCATACGACGCGCAAGGGATCGTCGGGCTCAGGATGCGCGATCCGACGCAGCACG
>JBIKKK010000091.1:0-8215 GCA_044360385.1 Candidatus Nanopelagicales bacterium | reverse complement strand
GACCAGGCAGATTCCAAGCAGGGTCCGCCGCGAATCAGCAGGAAGCTCAGTCCGGGTGGCGCTCACGCGCGCAAGGCTAGGCCCCATCGCACGCGGTCAAGTCGTCACACCCCGACGACCTCAGCCAGCGCCGCCGTTTCCACCATTGCCACCGACACCCGCGTTGCCCCCGACGCCCGCATTACCCCCGACACCACCATTGCCACCCGCGCCGCCGACACCACCATTGCCACCCGCGCCGCCGACCGCGCCAGGACTGCCGAGCCCGGCGTCGCCGCCGTTGCCACCGTTACCGCCGTTGCCACCATTACCGCCGTAGGCCGCGGCACTCCTGACAGCGCCCGCAGCGCCAGCGACGCCACCATTCCCGCCGATTCCACCTGCGCCGCCGTCGCCCCCATTGCCGCCGTCGCCGCCGACTCCGTCCATACCGGAGCCACGTGCGACGCCACCGGCACCGCCCTTGCCACCGGCACCTCCCTGGGCGCCATGTTCTCCGTGGCCGCCGTTGCCGCCCACTACGACCGCATGCTCGCCGTCGCGGCCGGGGAGGCCGAGACCACCGGCACCCCCAGCCCCTCCATTGCCGCCATTGCCCGTCAACAAGCCGCCGCGACCCCCGTTGCCGCCGGTGCCGCCAGTGCCGCCCAGAGCGCCATCGCCGCCGGCCCCTCCGTTGCCGCCATTGCCGCGCAGCAGGCCGCCGTTACCGCCGTTGCCGCCGTTGCCGCCCGCGGCACCGTTGCCGCCATTGCCGCCGTTGCCAAACCGGCCGGCTCGGCCGCCATAACCGCCGTTGCCGCCGACAGCACCCGCGTTGCCACCATTGCCGGCTGAGCCGCCGTACCAACCGGCGCTGCCGCCGTTGCCGCCGTTGTAACCGTCGCCGCCGTCACCCCGAAGGAGACCACCGTTGCCGCCATTGCAGGCCCCGTCCGCATTGCAGGTCGCGTCGGAGTAGGAGAAGCCATTGCCGAAGAGCAGTCCGGCGTCGGGACTGTCGGCCGTACCGTCGTGGAAGAGCACATCGACACACTCGGGCGAGGCCTCGCGAATGCGCTCGATCGTGGTGTTGACACCCCGGGCGCGTGCCGATCCGGGCTTGCCTTTCGACTTGACGAGTGGACGGGCCATGTCCATCGCGCGATCCACGCAGGCCTCCTTGCTCTGCTTCGCGCTGACATCGCCAGATGCCGCGGCAGGCGTCGCGACCAGAGCCGCCCCCACCAGAGCTGAGGCTCCGAGTGCCGCCGCAAGACCGCGCCTTCGCGTGGATGCCATCGTCGGATCCCTCCATCGCTGTACGCCGTCCAGACTTGCGGCCATGCTAGACGAGGATGATGCGCGAAGCGACGTCCAGAGGCGAGGTCGAGAGGAGATCGGGTCCCGTGAGTTCAAATCCACTCGGCGACGTGGTGTCGCAGCAGTACGAGAGCTGGGTCTACCCGGCGCCGATCCAGGACCTCGACGAGTGGCTCCAGGGAAGTTGGCAGTGGTTCGACCCCAGTCACGCCCACCGACTCATGTGGCCCGATCGGGACTACCAGCCCGGCATGGACATCCTCGTCGCCGGCTGCGGCACGAACCAGGCAGCCATCATCGCCTACACGAACCCCACCGCCCACGTCATCGCCGTCGACGTGAGCAACGCCTCCCTGGATCACCATCGATGGCTGAAGGCTAAGTACGACTTGGCCAACCTGGAATTGCATCAACTGCCCATTGAGCGCGTGAGCTCGCTCGATCGGCACTTCGACCTCATCATCACGACCGGCGTCCTTCATCACATGGCGGATCCCGAAGAGGGAATGCGCGCCCTCGCCGAGTGCCTTCGCCCCGAAGGTGTCCTGGCCGTGATGCTCTACGCCAACTACGGGCGCATCGGCGTCCACCTGATGCAGTCTGTCTTCAAGGACCTGGGGCTCAGTCAAGATGAGGCCTCACTCGAGATCGTGCGAGACGCTCTGGGTCAACTCAGCCCCCTGCATCCGCTGGCGAGCTACCTCCAGATCGCACCCGACCTCGACGATGACGCCGGGGTCGTCGACACCTTCTTGCACGGGCGCGAGCAGGCCTACACGATCGACGAGTGCCGCGAGCTCGTCGCGTCTGCGGGACTGGCGTTCCAGGACGTCTTCCTCAAGGCGTCCTACTACCCGCCAACACAGTCCACGAGCCCGTTCTACTCCGCCGTCGCGCAAATGCCGCGAGAGCAGCAGTGGTCGATCATGCAGCGAATCAATGCGAGCAATGCCTGCCACTATTTCCTCGCCTGCCGACCCGAGCGAGCCACAGCGTCCTACGCCATCGACTTCGACACCGCGCACGCGATGGACTACGTGCCGACCTTCCGCAAGGGGTGCAGACCCGATGCGCTCACGTTAATCCGTCATGATGACTGGCGCCTCGGTGTCACGCCGCTGCAGGCGGCACTCGTCGAGCGCGTCGACGGCCAGTGCAGCATCGATGAAATCGTCGATGCTGTCGCAAGCAGCGGCGCCTTCGCCCGCTCGGCCCGCGATGAGTTAGAGGCCGCAGCCGTCGACACGTTCCGGTCCCTGTGGCAGCTGGACTTCGTCTCCATGGGGATCCGTCGCTAGGCCGCGGGCTTGCCCCACACCAGCCATGCGGCCGCGGCCACCGACGGGACGAATGCCAGCGGAAACATGAACAGAGGCATGGCCATTGCGATGAATACCAAGGGCAGCAAGACCAAGGCGATGACCCAAGCAAGCACGGAGCGCCTAACAGGGCCGCGCTGCTGGGACCGTCCCGTCGCCAACAGTGGAACGCCGATGTACCAGGTGGGCACTGCCAGGACGAGCAAGGCCAGGAAACCCCCGAAATAGTGCATCCCTCGCGTGTCCGGATTTGAGAAGAGGACGACCCAGTCAACGATCACGGCGATCGAGACGAGCAGCGACAGCACGGTGAGAATTCCCCCGGCGATGACAAGCCCACGACCTCGCCCCGAAGTCGTCTCGGAGTTCGGAGTCGTCTCGGACATGGGATCTTCCTTCGCGTGGTGACGTCGACCTAGCGTCGATGACGAAGGCAGCCTGCCACACCGACGGCCGGGCCGAAAGAGTCTCTGAAGGAGTCACAGACCGCTAGTCTCGGCGGCAGTTGGCGCGTCGGACGCCATGAGCGAGGAGTCCGCATGAGCTTCGGCCAAGCCATCAAGCACGTCTTCAGAAACTACGCGAACTTCCGGGGTCGCGCGAGCCGCTCTGAGTTCTGGTGGTTCTACCTGTTCATGACCATCGTGTCCGGCGTGCTCTACGCCATCTCCATGGTCGGGATCGCTACGAGTCCGGACCCACAGAGGTGGAGCCCGCTCGCCCAAGTCGGCATCATCCTCACCATCGTGTGGTTTCTGGCGACGATCCTTCCCGTCAGCGCCGTCTGGTTCAGGCGCCTGCACGACTCCAACAAGTCGGGTTGGTGGTACATCCTCCCCATCGTCAGCGGCTTCTTCGGATTCACCTTGTTCGCACTGTCGGCGCTGCAGAACCAGGTCCTCTTCGCCGCCGGGGCAGTGCTCGGCCTCGTCTCCGGACTCGCAGGCATCCTGCTGCTCATCTTCGCGCTGCTCCCCGGCACACCCAGACCCAACCGCTTCGGCGAGGGCCCGGCTAGCGCCTAGCTCACCGTTGTGCCGCGTGGGGCGACGCCGCCCCACCTGTCAAGGGCGACACCATGCCGAAGGTGCCGAAGGCTGCTGCACGTGCGCGGGGCTCGGGGAAGCGATCGGAGAGCAGGCCGATGATCTGGATCGCGGTCGCGGCGATGCCCTCGATCAGCAGTCCGATGACAGCGGCGGGCACACCCGCGCCTCCAGTGCCGCCGACTCCGTCCACACCGGGGTAACAAGCCCCCCAACCACGGTGGTCAGCACGCGAAACCGCATTTGCTCACCATCGCGACTGGGGGACGGCGGTCACACGGGGGGCCGTGGGGCAGCGACCTTGAGGTACCGTTCGCGGCCACCGACCACGGCCGCCCGGATCGTGTAGGCGCCCGGAACGACGACCTGGAAGGGCGGCAGCGTGGCCCGGCCTCGCGCATCGCTCACGGAGACGCCGAGTCGCACCCACTCGCCCCCGAGGCGCACCGCGATCCTCAGCCGCACTTTCGCCGGCAGCCCGACGACGCGCGGCGCAACAGGAGCATCCGGCAGCACCATGAGCCGCGGGGCCTGCGTGCGCCGCCACGAAATCCGGTCGGTGACGCGCGGTCTGGTGATGTCCGGGTCATCCGGGTCAACGGGTACGACGTCATCAGACGGATCGGGCGCGAGTGCCGTACCGGTGAGACTCGCGGTCAGCGGATCGACCTGACTCGTCGCAGGGTTGGGAAACGCCACCTCGATCGTCGCAGACTTCGGTCCGGTTGAGGTGGGTCGGAAGATGATGCGGATCGAACACGTCTCGGCCGGTGACAGCACCACGCCCGTACAGGTATTGGAGAAGACGAGGAACATCGCAGCATCAGCACCTGCAACAGCCGGCCCCTCGGGCCCCCCGACGTTCGCCGCACCTGTGTTCGTCACGACCACATCGAGTGGTTGTGACTGCCGGCCTACCTCCACATCCGGGAAGCGCACCCCATCGACGGACGCCGAGACAACACCGAGATCGGTAATGATCCAGCCCTTGGTCGTGGCGAGTTCGGCACGAGCGGCGACGGCGGCCGGTGAGTACGCCGTCGTCGATGCACCGAACGTCAACCCGCTGGCCAGGCTCCGGGCCGCCCAGCCAATGAGAATCGCGTCGTAGTCCTCGGTGCTCAAGGCCGAGCCGTCGAACATCGAGGCCATTCCACCCGCGCCCCCTGCGACGACCGAGGTCGGGCTCCATCCGCTCAAGTCCTGCGAGAAGGATGAGGCGCCCACGAACATCTCGCTCATGTCCGTCGCGGCTGATACATCCCATTCACCAATCGGCTGGTTGAAGGCGTAGGCCTGCCTGAATGTGCCGTTCAAGTTTGTGACGGACGCAAGGTCCGTGTCCCACGTGAGATCCTGACCGCCGTTGTTGAAGCTATGGGCATCTTTGAACATGGAGCTGATTTCGGAAACCCCCGACATGTCCCACCCCGACAGATCCTGGTTGAGGCTGGTCGCAGCGTGGAACATGCTGTGCATCGAGATGCCCGGGCCCGGTCCGATCTGCCAGTCACCGATCGGCTGGTTGAAGGAAGTGGCCGCCTCGAACATGTTCCCGAACACCGTCACGTTGCTGACGTCCCAGGTCAGGTCCTGACCGCCGTTGTTGAAGGACGAGGCGCCGAAGAACGTCCAGAACATCGACGTGACGTTGGAGGTGTTCCAGTTGCTCAGGTCCTGGTTGAACGCCGCCGCACCCTGGAACGCTTGCCCGAGAGTAGTCACGTTGGAGGTGTTCCACGTGCTGAGCGGCTGGTTGAACGCTGGGGCCTCGGCGAAGGTGCCGTACATGCTGGTGACGGTCGAGACATCCCAGTGATTGACGGGCGAATTGAACGACAACGCTCCCTGGAAGGCTTCGTTCAAGTTCGTGGTCTGCGACAGGTCTGGGGCATCGGTCGCGGTGAAGTTCATGTTCCTGGCATTAAAGAAGTTGCCGCCCCTGTTCCCGAGGGTCAGGCCTCCCCATTGCGAGACAGTGATGAGTTTCGGGCCGTCCTGCACGGCGGCGGCCGCGTATGAGAAGTCCGAGAACGTCCCGGTGATCTGGAGCCAGTAGCGGCCCGGGGTGGCGTAGGTGTGGGTCGTCTCAGCCTGGGCCCAGTCGGTGATCACATCGCTGCTGCCATCACCCCACTCCACCGTGAAGTTGTACGTGCCTCCCCACGTGTCGGTGTCCGCCAGCGGCAGGGCTATCGAGTTGACATCCGAGGTACCGTCGGCGACCTCGGTGGTGTCCCAGCAGGAGATGAACACGTTCGCCGCGGGCGGGGTCGGCGCCGTGGCGCAGACGTCGTCGACGGCGGCCGCCGGTGTCGGCGAAACACTCTGCGCGCCAGCCAGGGCCGTGACCGCCAAAGCGGTGGCGAGGGTTGCACGCGCAGCGCCGGAGAGTCGAGTCCACACGTTTGCCATGTCCAAACAGTAACCCCCGACTGCGCTCGGATGCGGATTCTGCCGGAGCAAGCGACCATCGCGGGCCGCATGCGCTAGGGAGAGGCCAGCGGGGCACCCCGTGACATCCGGAACTAAGCTGCTGGGCGATCAACTTGGTCCGCACCGTCGACAATGCAGGGACAATTTCCTTCACCCAGCAGTCGCAGGGATCCGCCTGCACAACCTAGATTGATCGGCAGGCAGTGCCTCACCGGCCGCAACATGTACCCTCGCCCGCGTCTGACCAAGGAGGCCGTGTGCGTCGCATAGTGCCCGGCTTGAGTGGTTCACAGCGCCGCATGGTGCTGGGCGTGGCCATCATCCTGGCCTGTGCGAGTGGGGCCTCGGCTTCGTACAACTTCCTCGTCGATCCGATGGCTCTGGACCTGGGCGCCACGAGGGAGCAGATGGTGCTCCTTCGGCAACTGCCCAATGTCGGAACCCTCTTGGTGGTGTTCCTCGCCGGAGTCTGGGGGTCGCGCCTGGGAATGAAGCGCGTCACCTATGCCAGCGCCGTGGTGATGACCCTCGGCTACCTGATCGTGCTCCTGGCCCCCTCGGTACCGGTCGCGACCGCTGGCCTGCTGCTGGGCAGCGTCGGCAAGCAGGGCATCGGCGTCGTCACCATCAGCCTGATCGCCGCTCGCATCTCCGGTGAGGCCAATCGAGCGACTGGCTTCGCAGCCATCGGGGTGGCGGGGCCAGTGGCATTCCTCGTCATTCCGGTCTTGTCTAGCCTGCTGCTGGATGCTTCGAACTGGCGCTTGGTGGTTGCCTCGTGGGTCCTGATGGGGGCTGCGGCTGTCTTCATATCGGTCACTCTGCTGCCCTCAGATGGACCGCGTTCTGCGACAGGGGAGATGTGGACACCCGCTCTTGCAGGGCTCGTCTTGGCCGGCCTCGTCCAGACGATTAGGACGATGAGCTCGTTCGGCTTCACCTCACCCAGGACGCTCGGCTGGCTGGGCGCCACCGTGCTTGCACTCGTGATCCTGTGGCAGCTCATGGCCCGATGGCCGAAGGCGACACTTGATCTGTCGATTCTCAAACGGGGCGGTGCACTGCTGCTGCTCTTCATCGTCATCTTGGTGCCGTTCGGCAATCTGTTCTACTACTTTGCCATCGGTACCCAGCGCCTCTACGGCTACTCGGCAACCGAGGCTGCGCTTCTCATGGTGCCGTGCCAGGTTGCGGCCATTGCCGGTGCATGGTTTGCCGGCTTCCTGCTGAGACGTCTGGGTATGCGAATGGCCGGCACGCTCCTGATGGCGGGTGTGTCCGTCACAATGTTCCTGACCGTCGCGCAGCAGGCCGATACTCCAGTTGCCTACCCCATGCTCGTCCTGTCTCTGTTCGCACTGGCATATACCGGGGCAGGTGTGGTTCTGACCAATGCCGTCATGAATCTGGCGCCTCCAGGATCGGAGGGAAGCACGTCGTCGGCACGCGGGGCCGCATGGCAGCTCGGCATCGCCTTGGGGGTGGCCCTGAGCGCGGCAGTGTTCTTCGGCACCGCCCAGAGCACTATGCAGGATCTCGTGGCCGAGAGCGGTGGAGACCCGGGCACAGCGGCAGTGGTTGTCAGCGCGTTGCGCGACTCAACGGTCACCGACTCGGAGATCGCGACCCAGTACGCCCTACCAGCCGACGTGGTCGCCGAATACGACCGGGAATGGCTGCAGGCTCAATTGACCGGCTATCACGCCCAGGGCCTGCTCGGCGGCGGCGTTGCGCTGGTCGCGACAGTCCTCTTCTTCTTCAACCGGCGCGCATTTCGACCACAGCAGGACTAGGAGCCGTTCGTCCCAGATCCAGATCAGCTGGGTCGGCGCGAAGCTTGATCCCGGCGAGCCTGCGGGCATTCGCTCGGCAATCCCCCGACCCGAAGGGGGTCTTGGTTCCGCGCACATGCACTACTCTCCCCGGCAGCAGAAATCCGCTCCCCCCTCACGAGGGAAATCTAAGTGGGGCGGGTGGGGCTCGAACCCACGACCTGACGGATTATGAGTCCGCTGCTCTGACCAGCTGAGCTACCGCCCCTTGCGCGACATTGTGCCCCGGCACTCGCACGCGGTCTCGGTCGCCACTACATTGGCGCGACCAGACCACCGG
>JBIKKK010000011.1:0-25997 GCA_044360385.1 Candidatus Nanopelagicales bacterium | reverse complement strand
GTGGAGGTGCACGAGGATCGAGTGGTCGCGCACCTTGATGAGCCGGCCCGCGGTGTGGCGCCCGGTCAGGCGATGGCGATCTACGACGGGACTCGCGTCGTCGGCTCGGCGACGATCACGCGCCCATGAGCGACATCGTGATCGCACCCGCCGCCGCCACCGGGATCGGCAGCCTCCCCGGCACCGATTCGCATGAGTGGTGCACGACGATTGCCGGCGAACTTCCCGACTTCCCGCACGTCCCCGAGCTGCCGGCTCGTGGTCCAGGCGCCGACCTGATCGGCCGCACGATGGCGCTGCTCGCTGAGGTGGCCCCGGACATGGCGGTGGAAACCACCCCCGTGGGCTGGCGCTTCGCTGATGCCCCGGGACGAGTCATGGCGCGTGCGCGCTCCTGGCTCGGCGAAGACCTTGATGGCATCGAGGGAGCACTCGTCGGTCGTCGGGGACCGCTCAAGGCGCAGCTCGCCGGACCCTGGACCCTCGCCTCTGCCGTGGAGATGCGCGGTGGCGAGCGTGCCGTACGCGATCACGGAGCCTGCCGCGACATCGCCGAGGCCCTCGCGGAGGCAGCGTCACGTCACGTCGCGGAGATTCGACGTCGACTGCCCGGCGCAGAGGTCGTACTCCAACTCGATGAACCCTCTTTGCCGTCAGTCCTCGCGGGTGGAGTCACGACCGCGAGCGGCCTGGCGACGTACCGCTCTGTCGATGCTGCTCGCGCGCAGTCTCACCTGGGCTGGGTCATCGATGCCATCGCAGCCCAGGATGCGATGCCCGGCGTGCACTGCTGCCACCCGCGCGTGCCCGTCGACCTGCTGCGCCGCGCGGGCGCGCGCATGATCTCCGTCGATCCCTCGGTGCTCGAGGTAGCGCAGGAGGAGCCACTCGGCGAGGCCCTTGAGGCGGGTATCCACCTGCTGCTTGGTTACGCCCCGTCGCTACCGCAGTCGGTGCCGGGCCCGCAGCCCATCGCCGAACGCATAGCCGGACGTGCCCTGGAGCAGTACTCCCGCTGGGGTATCCCCGCCGACAGGGCCAACGCGCACGTCGCCCTCACCCCGGCCTGCGGGCTCGCGGGTGCCGACCCCGCGTGGGTGCGACTGGTCTATGCCGCACTCGGGATCGCCGGCCGGCTGGTGCGGGATGATGCGCCCGTGGAGCAAGCGGAGTCATGAGCGTCCCGGCCAAGGCGCGCGCTCGCTGGGGCGAGCTCGTCGACGCCATCAACGAGGCGCGGGAGCGCTACTACCTGCACGACAAGCCGACGCTCTCGGACGAGGAGTACGACGCGTTCTACCGCGAGCTCGTCGAACTCGAAGCGACGCACCCGGAGCTCGCGTCGGGGGAGTCACCCACGCAGACGGTCGGTGGATCGCGAGCAGAGATGTTTGAGCCCGTCGAGCACCTCGCGCGGATGTACAGCCTCGACAACGCCTTCTCGCTCGAGGAGGTTCAGGCCTGGGCCGCCCGCGTCGACAAGGCAGTGGGGCAGCCCGACAGCGGCGGCTCCGCCGACGCGCCGGGCCAGATGCCGGCCATGCTCTGCGAGCTCAAGGTCGACGGCCTCGCGGTGGACCTCGTCTACGTCGACGGGCGCCTGCGCACGGTGGCCACGCGTGGCGATGGCCGCGTCGGCGAGGACGTCACCTACAACGCCTCCTTCATCGCCGGCATCCCCAAGTCGCTCGCGGGCAAGAAGCCACCTGCGCTGCTCGAGGTGCGCGGCGAGATCTACTTCCCGCTGACGGAGTTCGAGCGCATCAACGCCGAGCAACTCGCCCTCGGCGGATCACCGTTCGCCAATCCCCGCAACGCGGCGGCCGGCAGCCTGCGCCAGCGCATCGACCGCCGCCAGGACGACCTCGCCGACGTCGAGTCGCGCTCGCGTGGCACCGATCGTGAGGAGGCGCGTCTGGCGCGCCTGCGCGATGAACTCGCACTGGCCACAGCACGCCTCGAGGCACTGCGCCTGGTCGTGCACGGCATCGGTGCACACGAGGGGGTGTCCTTCACGACGTTGAGCGAGGCCTACGCCGTCCTCGCGCGCCTCGGCCTGCCGACAAGCGACCGGATCCGCCTCGTGCCGGATCTTGCTGGCGTGGAGGAGTACATCGCCTACTACGGCGAGCACCGTCACGATGTCGAGCACGAGATCGATGGCGTCGTCATCAAGGTCGACGACCTCGCGATCCAGGAGCGCCTCGGGGCGACCTCGCGGGCTCCCCGTTGGGCGATCGCTTACAAGTACCCCCCCGAGGTCGTGCGCACCCGCTTGCGCGACATCCAGGTCAACGTCGGGCGCACGGGCCGCGTGACGCCCTTCGCGGTCATGGAGCCGGCACTGGTCGCGGGTTCCACCGTCTCCATGGCGACCCTGCACAACGCCCAGGAGGTGGCGCGCAAGGGCGTGCTCATCGGCGACATGATCTTCCTGCGCAAGGCAGGCGATGTCATCCCCGAGGTCCTTGGGCCGGTCGTCGAGGTGCGCGACGGCAGCGAGCGGGCATTCGTCATGCCGACGGCATGCCCGGAGTGTGGCAGCGCGCTCGCGCCGGAGAAGGAGGGCGACGTCGACATCCGCTGCCCCAACACCCGGTCGTGCCCCGCGCAGATGCGCGAGCGCATCTTCCACGTCGCCTCTCGCGGAGCCATGGACATCGAGGGCCTCGGCTACAAGGCCGCGATCGCCCTGCTGGAGTGCGGGCTGGTGCAGGACGAGGGCGATCTCTTCGCACTCACGGCCGATGACCTGCTGCGCTGCCCGTTCTTCACGCGCGAGCCGGGCAAGGGCGAGCAGGGCCCGCAGCTCACGGAGAACGCCAAGGGGATGCTCGCCCAGATCGAGGCGGCCAAGGAGCGCCCGCTGTGGCGTGCGCTCGTCGCCCTGTCAATCCGCCATGTCGGTCCCACCGCTGCACAGGCGCTGGCGCGCGAACTCGGCAGCATCGACGCCATCGCCGACGCGACCCCCGAGCAACTCGAGGCTGTTGAGGGTGTCGGCGGGGTGATCGCCGAGGCGCTCACCGAGTGGTTTGCCGAGCCTTGGCACCGCGAGGTGGTGGACAAGTGGCGCGCCGCCGGTGTCCGACTGGCCGATGAGCGCTCGGACTCCGGTCCCGGGACGCTCGATGGCGTCACCGTCGTCATCACCGGTTCCCTCGAGGGCTTCACGCGCGATGAGGCGACCGCGGCGGTGCAGGAGCGCGGCGGCAAGGTCTCGGGCTCGGTGTCGAAGAAGACCGACTTCCTCGTCGCTGCGGGGGAGTCGACCTCATCGAAGTACGAGAAGGCAGCCTCCCTCGGCGTCCCCATCCTCGGCGTCGAGGGTTTCCGCGTGCTCCTCGACGACGGGGCTGAAGCCGCTCGCGCCATGGCCTCGTCGGCGGAGTGACGCCGGTCAATAGACTCCCTGCCATGTCCGCGATCACCCGCGCGGAGGTCGCGCACCTCGCCCGCCTCGCCCGCCTCGACCTCGCCGAGGACGAACTCGACCATTACGCCGAGCAGCTCGACGTCATCTTGACGTCGGTCGCCCGCGTCTCCGAGGTGGCCGCCGACGACATCCCGCCAACGTCGCATCCCGTGCCTCTGGTCAACGTCACGCGCCCTGATCGGGCGGCGCCGAGCCTCACGCGCGATGAGGCGCTCGCTGCTGCCCCCGCCGTTGAGGACGATCGCTTCCGCGTGCCGCGCATCCTCGAGGAGGAGGAGTGAGCACCCCGCTCGAGCGCGATCTCATCCGCCAGAGCGCCGCGACCCTGGCGTCCGCCATTGCCGAGGGTGAGGTCACCTCGCGCGAGGTCACCCAGGCGCACCTGGACCGGATCGCCGAGGTCGACGACCGCGTCCACGCTTTCCTGCACGTCGACGCCGAGGGAGCTCTCGCGACCGCTGATGACGTCGACGCGCGTCGGGCGGCGGGTGAGCCACTCGGCCCACTGGCCGGCGTGCCGCTGGCGCTCAAGGACATCCTCGCGATGAAGGGCGTGCCCACCACCTGCGGTTCGCGCATCCTCGAAGGCTGGCGGCCCCCTTACGACGCGACGGTCGTCGAGCGCCTGCGCGCTGCGGGGATTCCCATCCTCGGCAAGACCAACATGGACGAGTTCGCGATGGGCTCCTCCACCGAGCACTCGGCGTACGGCCCGACGCACAATCCCTGGGACCTCGATCGCATCCCCGGCGGATCCGGCGGTGGATCGGCCGCGGCCATCGCGTCCTTCGAGGCCCCTCTCGCGATCGGCACCGACACGGGCGGCTCCATCCGCCAGCCCGCCGCGGTCACCGGCACGGTCGGCGTCAAGCCGACGTACGGCGGAGTCTCGCGCTATGGCCTCGTCGCACTTGCCTCGAGCCTCGACCAGGCCGGGCCCTGCACCCGCACGGTGATGGATGCCGCGCTCCTGCACTCGGTCATCGGCGGCCACGATCCGCGCGACTCCACCTCGATCCCCGACCCCATGCCCGATGTGGTCGCCGCCGCCGCGCGCGCCGATGTGCGCGGGATGCGCATCGGCCTCGTCCGCGAGCTCACCGGCGAGGGCTACCAGGCCGGTGTCGAGCAGCGCTTCCGCGAGGCCGTGGAGATCCTGGAGCATCTCGGCGCGGAGGTCGTCGAGGTGTCATGCCCGCACTTCGAGTACGCCCTCGGCGCGTACTACCTCATCCTGCCGAGCGAGTGCTCCTCCAATCTCGCCCGCTTCGACGGCATGCGCTACGGCCTACGCGTCGGCGACGACGGTGACCGGTCGGTCGAAGAGGTGATGTCGCTCACGCGCGAGGCAGGCTTCGGTCCCGAGGTGAAGCGACGCATCATGCTCGGCACCTACGCGCTGTCGAGCGGCTACTACGACGCCTACTACGGCCAGGCGCAGAAGGTCCGCACCCTCATCCAGCGCGATTTCGAGGCCGCCTTTGCCCAGTGCGATGTACTCGTCTCTCCCACTGCGCCGACGACCGCCTTCCGCATCGGTGAGAAGGTCGACGATCCTCTCGCGATGTACCTCAACGACGTCGCCACGATCCCGGTCAACATGGCCGGCAACTGCGCGATGTCGCTCCCTGTCGGCCTCGCGCCCGAGGATTCGCTTCCGGTGGGGATGCAGATCATGGCTCCGGCCATGGCCGACGATCGTCTCTATCTCGTCGGCGGTGCGCTCGAGGGGGCGCTGCTCGACCGATGGGGACACCTGCTGATCGAGGAGGTGCCGTCGCTGTGAGCGCGCCCATTCCCTACGTCGACGCTGTCGCGGAGTTCGAGCCGGTCATCGGCATGGAGGTCCACGTCGAGCTCGGCACGGAGTCGAAGATCTTCTGCGGCTGCCCGACCGGCTTCGGCGCTCCACCCAATACCCAGGTGTGCCCGGTCTGCCTGGGCCTGCCCGGATCGATGCCGGTGATGAATGCCATGGCGATCGAGTCGACGATCCGCATCGGCCTGGCGCTCAACTGCTCCATCGTCGAGTGGTGCCGGATGGCACGCAAGAACTACTTCTACCCCGATATGCCCAAGGACTATCAGGTCAGCCAGTACGACGAGCCGCTCTGCGTCGACGGCTATCTCGACGTCACCGTGCCGACCGATGACGGCCCCATGGTGGTGCGCGTCGGCATCGAGCGGGTGCATCTCGAAGAGGACACCGGCAAGCTCACGCACGCTGGTGGTGCGACCGGGCGCATTCACGGGGCGGACTACTCCCTCGTCGATTACAACCGCGCGGGCATCCCGCTCGTGGAGATCGTCACCAAGCCGGTGACGGGCACCGGTGCCCTGGCCCCTGAGGTGGCACGCGCCTACGTCACGGAGTTGCGCGACATCATGCGCGGCCTCGGTGTCTCCGACGTCAAGATGGAGGAGGGGTCACTTCGCTGCGACGCCAACCTCTCCCTCAATCTGCCCGGCGAGCCCTGGGGCACGCGCTCGGAGACCAAGAACGTCAACTCCCTGCGGTCGGTCGAGCGCGCCGTGCGCTCGGAGATCGAGCGACAGGCAGGGGTCTTGAAGTCCGGCGGCCGGGTCGTGCAGGAGACGCGCCACTTCCATGAGGACACCGGCGTCACGACTCCGGGCCGCTCCAAGGAGCACGCGGAGGACTACCGCTACTTCCCCGAGCCCGATCTCGTGCCCATCGCGCCTGCCCGCGAATGGGTGGAGGAACTGCGACGCACGCAGCCGGAGCAGCCGTCGGTGCATCGTGCGCGCCTCGCGCAGGCCTGGGGGATCGGCGACTTCGAGATGGCCACGCTGGTCAATGCCGGAGTGCTCGAGCTGGTCGAGGAGTCCGTCGCCGCGGGCGTGGCGCCTGATGCCGCGCGCAAGTGGTGGGCGGGGGAGTTCACGCGCATCGCCAACGAGTCCGGTGTGGAGCCGGCATCGCTCGCGGTGACGTCCGCGGACATCGCGCGTGTGGAGGAGCTCATCGCGTCGGGCGCGCTCAACGACAAACTGGCGCGTCAGGTCTTCGAAGGCGTGATCGCGGGGGAGGGCACACCCGACGAGGTCGTCGCCGCGCGTGGCCTGGCCGTCGTCTCCGATGACGGTGCGCTGCTCGCGGCCATCGACGAGGCTCTGGCCGCTCAGCCCGATGTCGCGGAGAAGATCCGGGCCGGCAAGGTGCAGGCGGCGGGCGCCATCGTGGGCGCGGTGATGAAGTCGACACGCGGCCAGGCGGATGCGGGCAAGGTGCGCGCGCTCCTGCTCGAGCGTCTCGGCGTTAGCGACAGTTGACGCCCCCCATCCTCACTTTTTGCCAGTTATCGCGACTTTCCACCGTGTGGAAGTCGCGATAACTGGCAAAAAGTGGCGATCAGGCAGACAGTTTCAGGACGAGGATGCGGTCGTCGGCATCCCGCGGATCCCCTCGACCGTCGGTGTTGGACGTCATGAGCCACAGCGAGCCGTCGGGGAGCGCCTCGACGGTGCGGAGTCGGCCGAGATCGCCGAGGTCGAGTGCGATCGGCGTGGCAGCGCGACCATCTACCAGCGGCACCTGCCAGAGGACCTCGCCGCGCAGGGAAGCGACGTAGGCCACATCGTCCACGATCGCCAGGCCGCTCGGCGAGGCGAGTGAGGTCGGAGTCCACTGGGCCTGTGGGTTCACGTACGCAGGGTCGTTGCCGGTGCCCTCGACAAGGGGCCAGCCGTAGTTGGCACCCGGCTCGATGAGATTGAGTTCATCGGCATCCTTCGAGCCGAACTCCGTCGCCCAGAGGCGCCCCTGCGAGTCGAAGGCGAGGCCCTGCACATTGCGGTGGCCCAGGCTCCACACGGGCGATGCAGGGAAGGGGTTGTCCTCGGGTACGCCGCCCTCGGGATCCACGCGCAGGATTTTGCCGGCGAGAGAGGCCGGGTCCTGCGCGAGTTCGGGCTGTCCTGCGTCGCCGGTTGCGACGTAGAGATCACCGTCGGGACCGAAGGCGATGCGCCCGCCGTTGTGGATCCCGGCCTTGGGGATGCCGGTGAGGATGTTCTCGGGCGCCGCGCTCGGATCGTCGAGTGGCACGCGGATCACGCGGTTGTCCGTCTCGGTCGTCACATAGGCGTAGAGCCAGGCACCGCTCGGATCGATGGCGATGCCGAGGAGCCCGCCTTCCCCGTCCGGCGCGGCCTGCGGGATCAGGGCGATCTCGGTTTGGGAGCCGTCAGCCGCCACCTGGACGATGCGACCCGTGTCCCTCTCGCTGACGAGTGCGGATCCGTCTTCGAGTCGCACCAGGCCCCAGGGTGAGACGAGGTCCGAGCCGAGGTCGGCGACCACGCTCACACCGGGAGGTTCCGCGGAGGGAGTCGCCGGTGTCGGTCCTGCCAGCGGTGTCCCGGAGGAGCACGCCGCCAGGACGAGTGGGGTGAGCGCGCAGGCTGCGAGGGCCGACAGAGTTCGCATACCTCCACTATGCGTCGGCTCCCTGCGTGCCGCGACCTGGGCGCGGGCCCGCTTGCCAAATGTGGTGGGGTAGGCGCGTGATCGTCCTGCCGCGCGAGATCGCCGACTATGTCGGGCGTGACGACGTGGTCATCTGGGATGGCGAGCCAGCAGAGCCGCCGGCCGGGACTCGCTTCTACGTGCCGTCCTACATGGCGGGGGAGTGGGCCTTCGAGGTGATGGGGCGACTGCCCGAACTCGAGGTGTGCCAGCTCCCTACGGCCGGATACGAGCACGCCCTCGCGCACCTGCCCGAGGGCGTGACGCTGTGCAATGCCTCGGGCGTGCACGACGCGAGCACGGCCGAGCTCGCCGTCGGGCTCATCCTGGCGAGACTGCGCCGCATGGACGACATGGCCCGCGCGATGCCCTCGGGGGAGTTCATGCACGATCGCTACGACGCGCTCGCCGACAAGCGCGTGCTCATCATCGGTGCCGGCGGGATCGGCCAGGCACTCGCGCGCAGACTTGAGGGTTTCGAGTGCGACGTCGCACTCGTGGGTCGCACTGCACGAGACGGCGTTCACGCTCGGGAGGAACTCGCCTCCCTCGTGCCGCAGGCCGATGTCATCGTCATCGCCGTGCCTTTGGACGACAGCACGCGCGGGCTCGTGGACGCGGAGTTCCTCGCCCGGATGCGCAACGGCGCATTGCTCGTCAATGTCGCCCGCGGTCCCATCGTCGACACTGCAGCGATGCTCGCGGAGGCCGGGCGCCTCTCCTTCGCCCTCGACGTGACCGATCCCGAGCCGCTGCCGTCGGACCATCCGCTGTGGCGTGCGCCCGGGGTGCTCATCTCGCCGCACGTCGGCGGCAACACCACTGCCTTCCTCCCGCGCATCGGCCGCCTGGTGCGCGAGCAGCTCGACCGGTGGGAGTCGGGGTCCCCGCTGGCCCACGTCATCGTGTCCTAGAGTGAATGTCATGTCCGATATGAAGCCGCGCAGTCGTGATGTGACCGATGGACTCGAGCGCGCCCCTGCTCGAGGCATGCTCCGGGCAGTCGGCATGGGCGACGAGGACTTCGTCAAGCCCCAGATCGGCATCGCCTCCTCCTGGAACGAGATCACCCCCTGCAATCTCTCGCTGGCGCGCCTTGCACTTGCGGCCAAGGACGGAGTGTTCTCTGCCGGTGGCTTCCCGATGCAGTTCGGCACGATCTCCGTGTCCGACGGCATCTCCATGGGCCATGAGGGGATGCACTTCTCGCTCGTGAGCCGCGAGATCATCGCCGACTCGGTCGAGGCCGTGATGCAGGCCGAGCGTCTCGATGGCATGGTCACCTTCGCGGGCTGCGACAAGAGCCTTCCCGGCATGCTCATGGCGGCGGCACGCCTCGATCTCGCCAGTGTCTTCGTCTACGCCGGATCCATCCTCCCGGGCTTCGCCAAGATGTCGGACGGCTCGGAGAAGGAAGTCACCATTATCGATGCCTTCGAGGCCGTCGGTGCGTGCGCGCGCGGGCTCATGTCGCGCGAGGACGTCGACGCCATCGAGCGCGCGATCTGCCCGGGCGAGGGTGCGTGCGGTGGGATGTACACCGCCAACACCATGGCGAGTGCGGCCGAGGCCATGGGCATGTCGCTGCCCGGCTCTGCCGCACCGCCCGCCGTCGACCGTCGCCGTGACGGATACTCCCGCAAGTCCGGAGAGGCCGTCGTCGAACTCATCCGCCAGGGCATCACCACGCGCGACATCATCACGCGGCAGTCGCTGGAAAACGCGATCGCCGTACTCATGGCCTTCGGTGGATCCACCAATGCCGTGCTTCACCTCCTTGCGATCGCGCACGAGGCGAATGTCGACTTGGAGATGGAGGACTTCCATCGCATCGGGTCGAAGGTGCCGCTCCTCGGCAACCTCAAGCCCTTCGGCCGCTACGTCATGAGCGATGTGGATCGCGTCGGCGGAGTCCCCGTCGTCATGCGCGCCCTGCTCGACGCCGGCCTCATCCACGGTGACTGCCTCACGGTCACGGGCAAGACGGTCGCGGAGAATCTTGCCGATATCTCCCCGCCGGATCCCGATGGCGAGATCCTGCGCGCGACCCGTGATCCACTCGCGCCGACCGGCGGCATCACCATCCTGCGCGGTTCGCTGGTTCCCGAGGGTGCCGTCGTGAAGAACGCCGGTGTTCCGGTCGACTCCTTCGAGGGCACGGCACGCGTCTTCGAGCGCGAGCAGGCCGCGATGGCAGCGCTCGAGGACGGCACGATCCAGGCCGGCGACGTGATCGTCATCCGCTACGAGGGCCCCAAGGGTGGTCCGGGCATGCGCGAGATGCTCATGATCACCGGCGCCATCAAGGGTGCGGGCCTCGGCAAGGACGTGCTCCTCATCACCGACGGTCGCTTCTCCGGCGGCACGACGGGCCTGTGCGTGGGACATGTCTCTCCCGAGGCGGTCGATGGAGGGCCGATCGGCCTCGTGCAGACAGGGGACCGCATCCGCATCGATATCCCGTCGCGCACGCTCGACTTGCTCGTCGACGATGACGAGATCGCGCGGAGGAGGGCGGACTTTGCGCCGCTGCCGCCGCGCTACACCCGGGGGGTCCTGGCGAAGTACGCCAAGCTGGTGGGCTCCGCGAGTCGCGGCGCTGTCTGCGACTAGTTCGTTGAGTGGCGACCTGTGTCGCCGTTCCACGGCGTGTCGTCGCCATAACTCGCCACTGAACGAAGGAAAGGGTCTCCCGTGAAGCTCATCCGCGTCGGCGCGGCAGGCGCCGAGGTCCCTGCCGTGCTCGGTCCGGCGGGCGAGAGGTACGACGTGTCGTCGATCACCGATGACTTCGACTCGGCGTTCCTCGGTGGCGGCGGCATCGCCGACCTGCAGCGTCGCTGGGAAGCGGGTGAGATCCAGGCCCTCCCCACGCTCCCTGCAGACGCGCGACTGGGTGCGCCGATCGCACGCCCGGGCCACCTCGTGTGCGCGGGCCTCAACTACGCCGACCACGCCGCTGAGTCGGGCATGGCGATCCCGGAGGAGCCTCTGCTCTTCACCAAGGCTCCCAACACCGTCATCGGCCCGACCGATGATGTCTACGTCCCGCGCGGGGCCAGCAAGGTTGACTACGAGGTCGAGCTCGGCATCGTCATCGGGGCGACCTGTCGCTATCTCGACTCGCCCGCAGACGCGTGGTCGCGCATCGCGGGCTTCGTGGTGAGCAACGACGTCTCCGAGCGCACCTTCCAGCTCGATCGTGGTGGCCAGTGGATGAAGGGCAAGTCGGCGGAGACCTTCAACCCTCTCGGGCCCTGGCTCGTCACCCCCGACGAGCTCGACATGGCTCGCGGACTCGACCTGTGGCTCGACGTCGACGGTCAGCGACGCCAGTCGGGCAGCACGTCGTCACAGATCTTCCCCGTCGATGTTCTCGTGCACTACATCAGCCAGTTCCTCGTGCTCGATCCCGGTGATCTCATCAACACGGGTACGCCGCCGGGAGTGGCGATGGGCATGGCCGAGCCCGCGTGGCTGCAGGCCGGTCAGGTCGTGACGGCGGGCATCACCGGTCTAGGGGAGCAGCGCTCACGATTCGTGACCGCGCCGTAGCCGCTCTGACCACCCGTGCGCGCCTAGGGTCAGGGACATGAGCGACCAGACGCCCGATCCGTCGATTCCCAGCGCTGCCGTGCCTGGTTGGTACCCGGATCCGCAGAATCCGGGTCAGCAGCGCTACTGGGATGGGTCCGCGTGGACGCCTGCAGCACCCGGCACGGCGACGATGGCAGGACCCCCGACGTCAACCAATGCGGTCATCGGACTCGTGCTCGCGATCGTGTCGTGGATCATCTGCCCCATCATCGCCGCGATCGTGGCACTCGTCCTGGCGCGCTCGTCCAGCAAGGAGATCGCTGCCTCGGGCGGCAGCATCGGCGGTGCCGGACTCAACACTGCGACGCGCATCATCGCGTGGATCAACATCGGCGTCTCGATCGTGGCCGGCCTAGTCTTCGCCGCACTGGTCATATTCGGAGTGATCTTCACCGCCAATGTCGCCTCGACGCTGGATCCGGCCATCAACGCCAAGACCGGTCTCTCTGACGGTGCCTATGTCATGAACCCCGAGCGGTGGGTGAGCATCAACTCCGAGTGCACCTACGGAGGCCCGGCCTACTCGCCTGAGCAGACGGAGGCGGGTGACGTCACCATCTACGGCAAGGGGCCGATCGAGTGCCCTGATCTACGGGAGATCGTCGCGGTCTACTTTGAGGTCGAGGGCGGCGTGGCCCGCATCGTCGACGTGAACTAGGAATTCACTTGTCCCGGAAGGAATCCCAGTCCGCGCCGGACGTGAGACCACCGTCGAGCACGATGGTCTGCCCTGTCACCCACGACGACGCATCGCTCGCGAGGTAGACGACTGAGCCGATGAGATCCTCGGGCAGGCCGAGGCGCCCCACGGGCGTGACGTGGTCGAACCAGCGCTGGCGGTGATCCTCACCCCACAGGGGCTTGGTGAACTCCGTCTTGATGACGAAGGGCTCGATGGCGTTGACGCGGATGCCGTCTGCCGCCCACTCACGTGCACAGCTGCGGGTGAGCGAAGTGACGCCCGCCTTGGTCGCGGCGTACACCGAGATCGTGGTGAAGCTGAAACGAGCACTCAGCGAGCTGAGGTTGACGATGCAGCCCTTGCCCTGTGGGCGCATGATCGCGTGGGCCGCCTGGCTCGCGAAGTAGATGGCCCGCAGGTTGACGGACACGATGGCGTCGAAGTCCTCCGGGGTCACCTCCTCCATGGGCTTGCGCCTGTTGATGCCGACGCCATTGAGGAGGACGTCGAGACCGCCGAGTGCTGCTGCCCCCTGATGGACGACGTCGCTCGATCCGTCGGCGGTGGATACGTCGCCGACGACCTCGACCGCGTCGCCGCCCGCCGACCGGATGCTCTCCACGATCGGTGCGACACGCTCACTTGAGAGGTCGTGCACGCCGACGCGTGCTCCACGCTCGGCGAAGGCACGGGCCATCACCGAGCCGAGCGCACCTCCGGCTCCCGTGATGAGCACGCGGCGCCCCGAGAGATCGAAGAGTGGATCGGTCACGGTGCCCTCCCAGGCAGGTTGATGGACTTCACATCATGGGGCGCGAGAGTGATGGCGGCATCTGCAGCTCCTACGAGTCGGGCCTCGCGGGGCTCGCCGGTGAGGTTGACGACGATGGCGCGCCGGCCCTCGGGACCGTCGAGCACGAGGGCGTCAACGCTCTCCGGATTGCTCGACGTGGTCGGCAGGACCTGGGTGGCAGCGCTCAAGGCCTTGATGACGTTCGCGACGGCGAACTCCTCGCCGGGCCTCGAGGCGAAGGCGGGGTCTTCGGGGCCGGCGTCGCGTGCGCGCAGTCCCTTCCAGCCGAGGTCGTCGAAGAGGGTGACGGCCGAGACGGTGCCGGGCGCGGCCAGGCTCCGCGCCGCCAGTGCCGTCCACGCGGCGGCGAACCATGTGCGCTGACGGGCATCGACGTCGGCGGGCAGATCGGTGCTGCTCACATCTGCTGCGGGGTCGGTGGCGTTGGGGTTGAAGCGAGGGCGCAGTGACACCGGTCCGACATGGATCCGGGCGGCACCCGTCAGGCGGGGAGCATCGGCGGCGATTACCGCGAGCGTCGCGGTGTTCTGCAGCACGGAGCGATCGTCGTGGGCGTGCACTTGGGGGTTGGTGGAGAAGGTCGTCCACTCCAGGCCGGCCGTGTCCGGGGGCTGCCGGTTGAGCTCGGTGAAGTAGAGATTGGTGCCACAGCCCCACGGAAGGTCGGGTCCGAGGCGCGAGCGCCAAGCATCGAGGGTCGCGCGGGAGGTCACCTTCTCCTGGGGGTTGATGATCCAGATGCCCGCCAGGGTCTCGCCCGCCTCGGCCAGAGGCGCGCCGAGCGCGGGATCGGGATCTACGGAACTGTGCAGGGCGATGAGCGCGCGCGACCCGAGGGTGCGTGCGCGTGACACCGCATCGCGGATGCGCTCGGAGGCATCGGGTGCCGATGCATCGACGTCGGCGTGGACGTGACCGAGTGCGAGGGAGCGCAGGAAGGATTCCTCTCCGTCGGTCCAGGGGGCGGAGGTGAGGTGCACTCCGATGCTGGGCAGTTCCACGGCCGTTGCGCCGACCACGATCTCGACGGCTCCCTCGGCAAGGGGCTCGGGTGCCTGCGCGGGCACCTCGGAGAGCGTGAGGGTGACCGACTGAGAGATGACGTCGCCGGGCCTCACCTCGACGGGGAAGGGCAGTGAGATGGGCGTGCAGTAGGTCTTGTACGACGCGTCGCTCCAATTGCGGTGGTCCTCGGTCTCGAAGACCTCGCCGGTGAAGTCGAGTCGTGCCCGACCGGCATCGCCCACCGGATACGTCATCGCCGCGATGCGGAGGAAGGGCTGGTGCGGGGAGATCTGGTCGGGGAAGGACGAGGAATCGGTGCTGCCGTCCGTGTGCACGATGTCGCACCTGCGTCCGGCGAAGCCAGCCATGGGATGCAGCACGCAGATCCCGAGGCGATTGCGCAGGAAGGGCGCGCTCGTCTCGCCACGCAGTGCGTAGCGCAGGGTGCCATCGGCGTGCCCATCGATCTCGACCGTCCACGTGAAGGGCTCGGCATCGAAGCTGCCGCGAGCGGTGACGCGGATGGTGAAGGAGTCGCCTCGGTCGTCGATCTCCTCGCTCTCGATGCGCCAGGGTCGGGCGGTCCAATTGCGATCCTGGAAGGCGACGTACACCCGCCGGAGGATCTCCTCGTCACCGAGGCGCACGCACCGGATGTCGCCGGAGTCGTAGTCGAGGCGCAGTGGGCCCGCGACGAGTCGGGTGGCCATGCTCAGCCCGCGCTGCCGACCCGGTAGGGCAGGCCCGTCTCGAGCGACTCGTAGGCACCCAGGGTGAGCTCCATCGTGCGCAGGGTGTCGGCGCCGCTGGTCTCGGGCGTGCGGCCGGTGCGCAGGCAATCCACCCAGTGACGCTGCAGGGTCACGACGCTGTCCTGGATGCCATTCCATGGCCGCGACGCCCAGGGATGCTCGGGGATCTGCAGGTCCTCTTCGAAGACGGTCGCTCCCGACATGCGGGCCGCGGAGTCGCCGACGTCGACCGGGTGGGAGACGACCTGCAGGTGATAATCCGGGCCGAGGGTGATCGCACCGCGCGTCCCCTCGAGAGTCACGAAGGCCTGCGGGTACGTCGAATGGTCGGCGAAGGTCTCGTAGCTTGCGTCGGCGATCGCGGTCGCCCCGGGCATGCGCATGATCACGGTGGCGACGTCCTCGCCGACGATGCGGGGGTTGACCTGGAGGGCCTCGGCGTAGAGCGACTCCGGCTCGCCCATGAAGAAGCGGGCGAGGTCGAACAGGTGCACGGCGACGTCGACGATGATCATGCGCTCGCTGTCGAGCAGCCAGGGCTGCGCGGAGTAGCAGTCATGGAAACTGCGGAAGGTGAAGCGACCGAAGAAGGGCCTGCCGATGGCACCGCTGTCGAGGATCTCCTTGACGCGGCGCATCGGGTGCTGGAAGCGGAAGTTCTCGTGGACCATGAAGGGCAATCCCTTGGCCTCCATGGCGGCCACCATTGCCCGAGCGTCCTCGAGATCCCAGGCCAGCGGCTTCTGGCAGATCGCGGCGACTCCATGCTCCGCCGCGAGGTGGACCATCTGCGGATGTGTCGGGGGAGTGGTGGCGATGTCGACGAAGTCGAGGTCTTCATTCGCGAAGAGTTCGGCGGCGTCGGCGTAGGGGCGCCCCCCGAAGTCGCGGGCAGCGGCTTCGAGGCGCTCCGGATCGGTGTCGCACACGGCGACGAGCTCGACATCGGGGATCTCTGCCCAGGCACGGAGATGGTTCTGCGCGAAGAAGCCGGTGCCGATGACCGCGAACTTCAGTCGGTCCGTCATAGTTCCACCGGCCGTGAGGGGTCGGTGATCCACTCGCTCCAGGACCCGACGTACATCCGGGAGCCTTCGAGCCCGGCGATGCTCATCGCCAGCACATTCTGCGCGGCGGTAATGCCCGAGCCGCAGTAGAAGATGACGTCCGCAGGATCCTGGTCTGCGATGAGGCCGAGGTAGTGCTCGCGCAATTCCTCCGGCGAGCGGTAGTGCTTGTCGGCGGTGAGCGTGTGGGCGCGATCGGCGAGGCCTGCGCCAGCAATGTGTCCGCGCACGGCATCGTGGTAGATCCCACCGCCGTGGTAGCCCTCGGCTCCCCGGGAGTCGAAGACGCGCGTGGGCGCGAGCTGGCGAGCCGCGTCAACCTCGTCGACCTCCACGAGCAGCTCCGGGCGCAGCCGCGGCGCAAACTCAGTGGCGACGGGGACGCGGACGTCGGTCTCGACGGGTGCGCCCTCGGCGAGCCATGCGGGCCACCCGCCGTCGAGGACCGCGACTCGCTCATGGCCCATCCAGCGCAGCATGAGCCACACACGCGCAGCCGACATGAGTCCTCCGTCGGCGTCGTAGGTCACTACCTGGGTGGATGCGTCGATACCCCAGGCGCCTAGCTGGCGTGCGAAGTCTTCAGCCTCGGGGAAAGGGCGACGGCCGGTGACACCCGGGATGATCTCGCCGGCCAGGTGAGTGGCGGTGTCGGCGTAGAGCGCCCCCGGGATATGGGCCTCGAGGTAGGCGCGCTGACCCCATGCCTCGTCATCGAGGGAGAAGCGCGCATCCAAGACCACCAGCCCGGGGTCTCCCAGGTGCGCGCGTAGCCATCCGACGCTGACGATCGTGCGCTCGTCCATGCCGTCATCCTGCCAGTCCACTTTGTCCCTATTCTGAAGGGGTGACCCCCGACATGACGCCCCGCAGCCGCCTTGCCACCGAAGGCCGAGACCGAGCTCCCAACCGCGGCATGCTGCGCGCTCTCGGGATGGAGGATGACGATTTCTCCAAGCCGCAGATCGGCATCGCCTCGTCCTTCAACCAGATCACGCCGTGCAACATGTCGCTCCGCGAGGTCGCGGCCGACGTCGCAAGCGGCGTGCGCGAGGGCGGCGGATTCCCGATGGAATTCGGCACCATCACCGTCTCGGACGTCATCTCCATGGGACACGAGGGCATGCACTTCTCGCTCGTCTCGCGCGAGGTCATCGCCGATTCCGTCGAGACGGTCATGCAGGCCGAGCGCTTGGACGGCATGGTGACTCTCGCGGGCTGCGACAAGAGCCTCCCCGCGATGATGATGGCTGCTGCGCGCCTCGACGTGGCGAGCGTCCTGCTCTACGCCGGCTCCCTCATGCCCGGGCATGTGCGCTTCACCGATGGTCGTGAGGAGACCGTCAACATCGTGACGGCCTTCGAGGCTGTCGGCGCAAACGCCCGTGGCCTGATGTCGGATGAGGACCTCGATCGCATCGAGCGCGCGGTCTGTCCTACGGCGGGGACCTGCGGCGGGATGTACACCGCCAACACCATGGCCAGCGCGGCCGAGGCCATGGGCATGGCACTCCCAGGGTCCTCGTCACCGCCCGCGGTAGATGCCCGTCGAGAGATGCTCGCCCGAGACTCGGGACGCGCGGTCATCGAGATGATCCGCCAGGGCATCACCGCGCGCGACATCATCACGCCGCGTTCCATCGAAAACGCCATCACCGTGATCATGGCGCTGGGCGGGTCCACGAATTCCGTCCTGCACATGCCTGCGATCGCGCACGAGGCGGGCTTCGAGCTCGACCTCGGTGAGTTCCAGCGGATCAGTGACCGCACGCCGCTCATCGCCGATCTCAAGCCCTTCGGCGCTCACCTGATGTACGACCTCGATCGCGTGGGCGGCGTACCCGTCGTCATGAAGATGCTGCTCGACGCCGGTCTGCTCCATGGCGACTGCCTCACCGTGACGGGCAAGACCATCGCCGAGAATCTCGACGCTGTGCGGATCCCGGAGCCGGACGGCGTCGTGGTCCGCCCCCTGACCGCGCCGATCGACTCAAGTGGGGGTATCTCCATCCTCTCGGGGTCGCTCGCTCCCGAGGGTGCGGTCGTCAAGACGGCGGGGGTCGGCGTCGACTCCTTCGAGGGCACCGCGCGGGTCTTCGAGCGCGAGCAGTCGGCGATGGTGGCCCTTGCTGACGGCAGCATCCGCGCCGGCGACGTCGTCGTCGTCCGCTATGAGGGGCCCAAGGGCGGCCCGGGCATGCGCGAGATGCTCGCCATCACCGCGGCGATCAAGGGTGCGGGCCTGGGCAAGGACGTCCTCCTCGTCACCGACGGCCGCTTCTCGGGGGGCAGCACCGGGCTGTGTGTGGGCCACGTGTGCCCTGAGGCGTCCGATGGGGGGCCCATCGGCCTGGTGCGCGATGGCGATCGCATCCGCGTCGATATCCCCTCTCGCACGCTCGATCTCCTGGTCGACGAGGGCGAGCTCGCCCGGCGCCGAGCGGAGTTCGAGCCGCTCCCGCCTCGCTATGACAGGGGGGTCCTCGCCAAGTACGTCCGCCTCGTGGGCTCGGCGAGCCGGGGCGCCGTGTGCGACTGATCTCTGCCGAGGGTGGGGGAGGCGCCCTGGCGCTCTGCGACCCGGACCGCTACTCTGGGCGCATGCAGCAGGTCACCGTCATCGTAGGCAGGCGCGCGGGTTAAGCCCGGCACCTGTCGCCTGATGGCGACCCGCGCGCACCCTCCGAGCCCCTCCGGGCCGGGGGGTTTCGTGTTAGAGGGGCCCATGCGCCACCATGGTCCCCGCGACGGAAGTGAACTTCCGAGACGGAAGTGGGAAGAGGACAGATGAGCACCAGCGCAGGGCAGCCGTCCGGTGAGCGGATCACGGGCGCCCAGAGCCTGATCCGGTCGATGGAGCATGCCGACGTCGATGTCGTCTTCGGCATTCCCGGCGGGGCGATCCTCCCGGCATACGACCCGCTCATGGACTCCACCAAGGTCCGCCACATCCTCGTCCGTCACGAGCAGGCGGCCGGCCACGCCGCCGAGGGCTACGCCGCGGCCACCGGTCGCGTCGGCGTCTGCATGGCGACGAGCGGTCCGGGCGCGACCAACCTCGTCACGCCCATCGCCGATGCGCACATGGACTCCGTGCCCATGGTCGCGATCACGGGCCAGGTGCCCAGCTCCGCGATCGGCACCGACGCCTTCCAGGAGGCGGACATCCGCGGTATCACGATGCCGATCACCAAGCACAACTACCTCGTCACCAATCCCGATGAGATCCCGCGCGCGATCGCCGAGGCCTTCTACCTCGCGAGTTCCGGACGCCCGGGCCCGGTGCTCGTCGACATCTCCAAGGACGCCCTCCAGGCGATGACGACCTTCGAGTGGCCGACCGACATCTCGCTGCCCGGCTACCACCCGGTGACCAAGCCGCACTCCAAGCAGGTCCGCGAGGCAGCACGGCTCATCCTCGAGTCGAAGCGACCGGTCCTCTACGTCGGCGGCGGTGTCATCCGCGCCAATGCGTCCGCTCAGCTGCGCGAGCTCGCCGAGCTCACGGGCCTGCCCGTGGTCACCACGCTCATGGCGCGCGGGGCCTTCCCCGACAGCCACCCCCAGCACATGGGGATGCCGGGCATGCACGGCAGCGTCGGTGCCGTGGGGGCGCTGCAGAAGTCCGACCTGCTCGTGACGCTCGGTGCGCGCTTCGACGACCGCGTCACCGGCAAGCTCTCGACCTTCGCTCCGGACGCGACCGTCATCCACGCCGACATTGACCCTGCAGAGATCGGCAAGAACCGCCACGCCGACGTCCCGATCGTGGGCGATGTGGGCGAGGTCATGACAGAGCTCATCGCCGCGCTGCGCGAGGAGATGGCTGCCGGTCGCCAGGGCGACTACGAGGGCTGGTGGGTGCAGCTCAATCGCTGGCGCGACACCTATCCGCTCGGTTACGACCTGCCCAACGACGGCAGCCTGTCGCCGCAGTACGTCATCGAGCGGCTCGGCGCGCTGAGCGGGCCCGACGCGATCATGGCCGCGGGTGTGGGCCAGCACCAGATGTGGGGCGCGCAGTTCGTGAAGTACGAGAAGCCGCGCACCTGGCTCAACTCCGGTGGCCTCGGCACGATGGGCTACGCCGTGCCCGCGGCGATGGGCGCCAAGGTCGGTATGCCCGGCTCGGTGGTGTGGGCGATCGATGGCGACGGCTGCTTCCAGATGACCAATCAGGAGCTCGTCACCTGCGCGATCAACGACATCCCCATCAAGGTCGCCCTCATCAACAACTCCAGCCTCGGCATGGTGCGCCAGTGGCAGACGCTCTTCTATAACGAGCGCTACTCCGAGACCGACCTGCATAGCCACCGCCTGCCCGACTTCGTCAAGCTCGCCGACGCCTACGGCTGCCACGGCCTGCGCTGCGAGACGCCGGAGGAGGTCAACTCGGTGATCGAGAAGGCACTGTCGATCAACGACGCCCCCGTCGTCATCGACTTCGTCGTCCATCGCGACGCGATGGTCTGGCCGATGGTGGCCGCCGGCACCAGCAACGATGACATCCTCGTGGCGCGCGAGATGGCGCCCTCGTGGGACTCGGAGGAATGAGATGAGCCGCCACACCCTGTCCGTCCTCGTGGAGGACAAGCCCGGCGTACTCGCCCGGGTCTCCAGTCTCTTCTCGCGTCGCGGGTTCAACATCGAGTCACTCGCGGTGGGACCCACGGAGGTGCCCGAGGTCTCGCGCATGACGATCGTCGTCAACGTCACCGGGCTTCCTTTGGAGCAGGTGACCAAGCAGCTCAACAAGCTCGTCAACGTCCTCAAGATCGTCGAGCTGGACGAGGCCTCATCCGTCCAGCGCGCGATCGCCCTCGTCAAGGTCAAGGCGGATGCGGGGCAGCGCTCAAGCATCCTCGAGGTGGTGCAGCTCTTCCGGGCCAAGGTCGTCGACGTCGCGCTCGATGCCGTCACCATCGAGGTCACAGGCGATGACGAGAAGATCGAGGCCCTGCTGCGCCTGCTCGAGCCCTACGGCATCAAGGAACTCGTGCGTTCGGGGGTCATCGCTGCGAGTCGCGGCGGTCGCTCGATGAGCGACCGGGCCCTGCGCCCCGCGGACCGCATCGCCTGACGCCTACTCACCGCTTCCCCACGTCCCCCGATACCCTCGTCCCCTGCCCATTCCCCGAAGGAGTCCCCGTGGCCGAGCTGTTCTACGACGCCGATGCTGATCTGTCCATCATCCAGAACCGCGTGGTCGCGGTCATGGGCTACGGCAGCCAGGGCCACGCCCACTCCCTGAGCCTGCGCGATAGCGGTGTCGATGTGCGCGTCGGCCTATCGCCCAACTCCAAGAGCCGCGCCAAGGCCGAGGAGGAGGGCCTGCGGGTCGTCGATCCGGCGACGGCCGCTGCCGAGGCTGACCTCATCATGATGACGGTGCCGGACCCGGTGCAGAAGAAGCTCTACGCCGAGGCCATCGCGCCCAACCTCCAGGAGGGCGACGCGCTCTTCTTTGCGCACGGCTTCAACATCCGCTTCGGCTACGTCAACCCGCCCGCGACCGTCGACGTATGCATGGTCGCTCCCAAGGGCCCGGGTCACCTCGTGCGTCGCGAGTACGTCGCGGGCCGTGGCGTGCCGGCCATCGTCGCCGTCGAGCAGGACTTCACCGGACAGGCCTGGCCCCTCGCGCTGTCCTACGCCAAGGCCATCGGTTCGCTGCGCGCGGGCGGCATCAAGACCACCTTCACCGAGGAGACCGAGACCGATCTCTTCGGCGAGCAGGCGGTGCTGTGCGGCGGTGCGTCGCAATTGGTGATGTACGGCTTCGAGACGCTGGTCGAGGCGGGCTACCAGCCCGAGGTTGCCTACTTCGAGTGCCTCCACGAGCTCAAGCTCATCGTCGACCTGATGTACGAGGGCGGCATCGCGAAGCAGCGCTGGAGCGTGTCCGACACCGCCGAGTACGGCGACTACGTGTCGGGCCCGCGCGTGATCGACGAGCGCGTGAAGGAAAACATGAAGGCCGTCCTCGCCGACGTGCAGAACGGCTCTTTCGCCGCCCGCTTCATGGCTGATCAGGAGGCCGGCGGTCCGGAGTTCAAGGCGCTGCGCGCCAAGGGCGAGGCTCACCCGATCGAGGACACCGGTCGCGAGCTTCGTGGACTGATGAGCTGGATCGACTCCGGTGATGACGACTACGTCGAGGGCACTGCAGCTCGCTAGCCGCGGGTGTGGCCTAGCCTCTCTCTATGTCGACTACGCCTCTGTCCATCTACACCAAGCCGGCTGACATCAGTGCGGACACGCTCGCCAATCTCGGGCCCTGCGTGCCCTTGCGGGCGTGTGGCAGGGCACGGCCGGTGCCGACGTGCACCCCAACAAGTCGGGTGCCAAGGACCAGGTCTACGTCGAGAACTACGAAGCGCAACCGATCGATCCGCAGACCAACGGTCCGCAGCTGTTCTACGGCCTGCGCTACCACACGCACATCACTAAGCCCGACAAGACGGCCACCTTCCACGACCAGGACGGCTACTGGCTCTGGGAGCCGGCGACCAACACCGTGATGCTGACGGCGGCCATCCCGCGGGGCCAGGTCCTGCTCGCGGGCGGCCAGTGCGATGCCGACGCCACGACATTCACCGTCAAGGCCACCCTGGGCGCGCACGACTACGGCATCAGCTCCAACCCCTTCCTGACCGCGCACTTCAAGACGACAGCGTTCTCCATGACCGTCACGGCAAATCCCGACGGCACCTGGACCTATACCGAAGACACCACGATGACGATCTCGGATCGCCCCGAGCCCTTCCAGCACACGGACGGCAACACCCTCCACCTCATCACGCCGCCCACGCCCAATCCCTTGGTTCAGGTCGCGCCGGCGAAGCCCGCGACCGCGTCCTGAGGATGCGGTCGCGGCGGCACGCGTCGATGATGTGACGGTGACGCCCGAGCCCAAGACGTGCGCCCGCTGCGGGCGCACCATGGAGTGGCGCAAGGCCTGGGCCCGCAACTGGGATTCGGTGCGCTACTGCTCCGACGCCTGCCGGCGCCACAAGCTCACCGCCACTGACGAGGCGCTCGAGGCGTCGATCCTCGACCTGCTCGATGCGCGCGCCGCGAGCGCGACCATCTGTCCGAGCGAGGCAGCCCGCGCGGTCGACCCCGAGGGATGGCGCGATCTCATGGAGCCCGCGAGGCAGGCGGCGCGCCGCCTCGTCGCCCGGGACGAGGTCGAGATCACCCAGGGCGGGCACGTCATCGACCCCAGTCACGCCAAGGGACCCATCCGCATTCGGCGCGTGCGCCGTGGCTGACCTCCCGCTGCCCGAAGCCGGCGCCGAGGCCGCCTGGCTTCAGGAGCATCTCGGCGACCTCGTGCGCGAGCCGATCGGCGACCCGGCGAGGCACGGCGGGCAGTCACGCGCCGACGCTGCGCTCGAGGCGTTCACCGTCCGCGGCTACGCCGGTCGTCGCAATGAGGTGTGGCCGACGGATCGGCGCGGTGCCTCGCGGCTGTCGCCGTACATCCGCCACGGGCTCCTCACCCTGCCCCGCGTGTGGGATCACGTCGAGGGTGGCCCGAGCAAAGACGTGACGTCGTTCCGTGATGAGCTGCTGTGGCAGGAGTACGCCCGGCACCTCTATGCGCGACTGGGGGAGGCGACCCGGCGCAGCCTGCGCTACCAGGTGCCCGAGCGCAGCGAGGGTTCACCGTCCTGGCCCGAGGGGATGGCCTGCGTCGACTTCTCCGTCGGCGAGCTCGAGGCGGGGTGGCTCACCAATCAGCAGCGCATGTGGCTGGCCAGCCAGTGGACGGTGCGCGATGGCTGGGGCTGGCGCGATGGCGAGGACGCGTTCTTCCGCCACCTGCTCGATGGATCGCGCGCGGCCAACCGCATCGGTTGGCAGTGGGCCGTCGGTGCGCTCACCGGCAAGCCCTACGGCTTCTCGCGCTGGCAGGTGGAGAAGCGCGCACCGGGGCTGTGCGACACCTGCAGTTTCGCGCGCGCCTGCCCGATCCAGCAGTGGCCACCGGAGGAGGAGCGCGAGGCGCGCCCCTACGTCGATCCGCGCGTGCGCCGTGATCCCGATGTGGCGCTCACGACGGGCACCGACCTCATCGCCATGTCCTCCGATGCGACCCCCGACGTCGTGTGGTTGACCGCCGAGTCCCTCGGCGACGACGACCCGGCGCTCGTCGCCCACCCCGATCTGCCCGTCGTCTTCGTCTGGGACCGCCCGCTCCTGCAGCGCCTGCGCCTGTCGCCGGTGCGCCTGCTCTTCCTCACCGAATGCTTGGCCGACCTCGCGACGCGGCGCTCACTGCAGGTGCGTGTGGGCGATCCTGTGGAGGAGCTCGGTGACGCGGCCATCGCCACGACATTCGCGCCTGTGCCGGGCTGGCGGCGCCGTGCGGAGCGGCTTCGCCTGGCGCGAGTGCATCCATGGCCGTGGCTCGTGCCACCCCACGACGGTCCTGTGACGTCGTTCACGGCGTGGCGACGGCGGGCAGGCGCCTAATCCGTTGCGTGGCTAGACTCGCCGCACCGCTTCCCGCGATCAACCGAGGTGCCCTGTGACCAAGCCCGTCGTCCTTATCGCCGAGGAACTCTCTCCCGCGACCGTCCAGGCTCTCGGTCCCGATTTCGAGATCCGCCACTGCGACGGCGCTGATCGCGCGACGCTCCTCGCGGCGCTGCCCGACGCTGATGCCATCCTCATCCGCTCGGCTACCCAGATGGATCCCGAGGCCATCGCGGCGGGTAAGCAGCTCAAGGTCATCGCGCGCGCGGGCGTGGGCCTCGACAACGTCGACGTCAAAGCGGCCACCCAGGCGGGCGTCATGGTCGTCAATGCCCCGACCTCCAACATCGTCAGCGCCGCCGAGCTTGCCGTCGCCCTGCTCCTCTCCGCCGCACGCAATATCGTGCCGGCAAATCTCGCCCTCAAGAACGGTGAGTGGAAGCGCTCGAAGTACAACGGCGTGGAGCTCTCCGAGAAGACCGTCGGCATCGTCGGCCTCGGCCGCATCGGCGTGCTCGTCGCCCAGCGACTCTCGGCCTTCGGCGTGACCCTCATCGCCTACGACCCCTATGTGCAGCCGGCTCGAGCAGCGCAGATCGGCGTGCGCCTCGTGCCCCTCGACGAGCTCATGCGCGAGTCCGACTTCATCACCGTGCACCTGCCCAAGACCCCCGAGACCGCGGGCCTTATCGGCGAGGAGCAACTCAAGCTCGCCAAGCCGACGATGTATCTCATCAACGCTGCCCGCGGTGGCATCGTCGACGAGGACGCCCTCTATCGCGCGATCTCCGAGGGTCGCGTGGCCGGAGCCGGTCTCGACGTCTACGCCAAGGAGCCGTGCACCGACTCACCGCTCTTCGGACTCGAGTCTGTCGTGGCCACTCCCCACCTGGGCGCCTCCACTGACGAGGCCCAAGAGAAGGCCGGCATCGCCGTCGCGAAGTCCGTGCGCCTCGCGCTCGGTGGCGAGCTCGTGCCCGATGCGGTCAATGTGCAGGGCGGCGTACTTGCCGAGCCGATCCGTCCGCTGGTCCCGGTCGCCGAGCGCCTCGGCGCGATCGCGAGCAGCATCGCCGACGGTGCTCTGCAGCGCATCGACGTCGAGGTGCGCGGCGAGGTGGCCGAGCTCGACGTGCGTGTCCTGGAGCTCGCAGCCCTCAAGGGCGTGATGCAGGGTCTCGTGCACGACCCCGTGTCCTACGTCAACGCCCCTGTCCTCGCGCAGCAGCGCGGGGTGGAGGTGGCCCTCACCACCGATCGCGACAGCGAGGACCATCGCAATCTCGTGCGCGTGCGGCTCACCCTCAATGACGGCACCTGGGTAAGCGTGGCGGGCACCGCTGCCGGACCCAAGGGCGTGCACAAGCTCGTGGAGGTCGATCAGTTCGATGTCGACGTGCCCATCAGTGAGCACATGGCCTTCTTGCGCTACCACGATCGACCCGGGGTGGTCGGCACGGTCGGGCGCATCCTCGGCGAGGCCAACGTCAACATCGAAGGCATGCAGGTCAGCCCCGACGGCACGGGGGAACACGCGGTCATCTTGCTCACGGTCGACCAGGCCGTGTCGGCCGATGTGCTCGATCAGATCGTGGCCGAGATCGGCGCCCACACCGGGCGCGCGGTCGACCTCGCCTTCTGAGCCTGCTACCCCCGTGGGATGAATTCGGA
>JBIKKK010000089.1:0-8313 GCA_044360385.1 Candidatus Nanopelagicales bacterium | reverse complement strand
CGGCCATGGCAGCGAGTTGCGCTTCGTCTTCGATTGTCGGAGCCAACGCAGCGTCGGCGGCGAGTCGCTCGAAGGCCATGAGCTCGCCATAGGCCAGCACGCCGAGGAGGTCGACGACGGCGGCGCGATAGTCCGCGTCATTCGTGAGCGCGTCACCGTCTATCGATGCCATGGCCGAAGGTTAGTGCCCGCGGGGTACCATGAATTCATCGCGTGAGCGATGCGGGCGCCCGGCCGGGCCCCCGAGGGGTGTGAGCCCCATCCGCCCCCCGTGTGTGGCGCCCCCGATGAGGATCGGGTGCGGTGCCCGCGGAATCGCACTGGAGCACAACCATGACCGATTCACCCCCTACTGAATCCACCGACACTGAATCCATCGATGCCGAAACGGCCGTCGAGGTCGTAGCGCCCGTGGCCCCCACGTTCGCGGAGCTGGGCGCATCGCCAGAGATCGTGGCCTCGCTCGCCTCAGCCGGGATCGAGCGCGCCTTCCCCATCCAGGCCATGACCCTGCCCCTCGCACTCGAGGGTCGAGACCTCATCGGGCAGGCCAAGACCGGCACGGGCAAGACCCTCGGATTCGGCATCCCCCTCCTCCAGCGGGTTACGCGCGACGATGCACCGGGTGCTGCACCGCAGGCCCTCGTCGTCGTTCCCACGCGCGAACTGTGCGTGCAGGTAGCCGGCGATCTTGAGCAGGCGGGCGCCCGCCAGGGAGCCCGAGTGCTCAGCGTCTACGGCGGCCGCTCCTACGAACCCCAGGTCGAGGCGCTCGCGAGGGGCGTCGAGGTCGTCGTGGGCACGCCCGGTCGCCTCATCGACCTTGCTCAGCGCCGCTCGCTCGATCTGTCCCGCGTGCGCGTCCTCGTCCTCGACGAGGCCGACGAGATGCTCGACATGGGATTCCTCCCTGATGTCGAGCGGATCGTCGCCGAGCTGCCCACCCAGCGCCAGACGATGCTCTTCTCCGCCACGATGCCCGGCCAGATCGTCGCCCTCGCCCGGCGCTATATGCAGCAGCCGACGCACATCCGTGCTGCGGATCCAGGCGATGACCGCGCGACGGTCGATGCCATCGAGCAGCATGTCTGGCGCGCCCACCCGATGGACAAGGTGGAGTTGCTCGCACGCATCCTCCAGGCGGATGGCCGCGGCCTCACCATGATCTTCACGCGGACGAAGCGCAAGGCGCAGAAGATCGCGGACGAACTCACTGACCGCGGATTCGCCGTGGGCTCGGTCCACGGCGACCTCGGCCAGGGCGCCCGCGAGCAGGCCCTGCGCGCCTTCCGCAACGGCAAGGTGGACGTCCTCGTCGCCACCGATGTCGCGGCCCGCGGCATCGACGTCGATGGTGTCACCCACGTGATCAACTACGAGTGCCCGGACGACGAGAAGACCTACCTGCACCGCATTGGCCGCACGGGCCGCGCCGGTGCAAGCGGTGTCGCTGTCACGCTCGTCGACTGGGAGGACATCGCCCGTTGGCAGATGATCGACAAGATCCTGGGGCTTCCCTTCAAGGATCCGATCGAGACCTACTCCACTTCCGACCACGTCTACACCGGTCTCGGCGTACCCCGTGAGGTGACGGGTCGACTCGGCAAGGACAAGCAGACCCGAGCAGGCCTGCAGGCCGAGGCGGTCGAAGACCTCGGCGAGACGGGCAAGCGCAAGCCCGCCGAGACTCGCCCGCGCACAGGGTCCTCGCGGACGTCGTCGCGCGGGACCTCGCGCGACTCGGGTCGCGAGCGCAGCAACCGCCCCGCGGCGAGCCCCGAGGACGCGGCCGACGGTGCTGCCAAGTCGAGCCGACGTCGACGCCGGACCAAGCGCGGCGGCGCGCCAGCACAGGGCGACTGACGCGCAGGCGTCAGGACAGGTATCCCCAGTCCCGTAGCGCTTCGACGAGCCCCGGCGATGTGGCCATCCCCGGGATCTCGGCAGGGGTGACCCAACGCGCGTCGTCAGCGTCGTCGGCAGCCTGCGCTTCGTCATCGCCCTCGAAGGCAAAGTCGGCAATGAGATAAGTCGATCCGGATCCGCTTGCCCGCTCCACGATGCCGACGAATCCGGGCGTCCGCGCGGTGACGCCCGTCTCCTCGCGCACCTCCCGAGCCGCAGCCACATCCCAGGACTCGTCCCCCTCGATGCGGCCCCCGGGGATCGACCACAGCCCGCGCGCGGGCTCCTTGCCTCGGCGCACGAGGAGGAGTCGACCCGCGCGGTCCCGCACGATCCCTCCGGCGCACGGAATGCTCCATGTGACGGGGGCGCCGGCAGGGGGCGCCGCGCCCCAGGGGACCTCGACTCCTGGGGGCAGGCCGTCGAGTCCCGGCCACGTCGTCATCGCGAGCGTGAACCGATGCTGGGCGTCACGCTGATCCGAGACAGGCTCGAGGGCAATGTGCACCAGCGGACTCTCACGTGTCGCCTGGCTGCCAAGTCGCTCGAGCGCTCCACAGATGTCCGCGCGCTCCTGAGGTGCCAGATAGAGCCACATCGCGGAGTGCCAGACGACGAGGGTCGCACCGGGCTGCAATGTGAGCGCGCGGACATACGCGCAGGCTTCCTCCGTAACGAGCGCGACATCCATCCCGTCGGCGACGGCCAGGGCCTCGCGCAGCCGTTCGAAGCGATCCGTGTGATCCGGCCAGATGAAGGACGTGAGCGTCATCCGTCCCTGCGTGCTCGTGGCGTCCACGGGCGACAGGTCGCAGCCCGCGCGCTCGATGATGCTCGGGAGAGCACCCCATTCGGCGTGATCCGCGGCCACCACTCCCTGCGAGACGAGGGCGTCCACCCGCAGGGACAGACCCGCAGAACAGCCGATCTCATGGAGTCGCACCGGCAGGCCGAAGCCTCGCTCCACGCGTCGCAGGAGGGCGGCGAGTCCGGTGGTCCGACCCACCTCATTGGTCTGCGGCACCTGGGTCAGCGCATCGGCGATGACGTCGCGGTGCGCATCGACAGTCGCGAGGAATGCGCGCTGCAAGGCCGCCCTTTGCTCATCGGTGGTCGGCGCGGTACCGCCCACCGTCGGCAGGTAAATCGCGACCTCGGGAGCCTCACGCGCAAGTGCCAGTCGGTGCACCGCCGAGAAGAGACGTAGGGGCACCATGTCGCCCACCCGGGCATCCGCATAGGGGGCCAGGAGCGACAGCAGGGGCTCCTCCTGCGACCACTCAGCAACGCACCGTGCGAGGTCGGCGTACGTCGGAGCCCCGAGCCGGTCGCACGAAGCACCGATGTCGAGGAAGATCTCGCGGATCCCCGGTCGGCTATCGCGGCTGGGTCCCACGCCGTCAGGGTAGGCGTGTCCTTCGCCGAATCGCCACCGGGACGCTCGCGCAGGCGTAGCCTCACCGCCCATGAGCCAGACAATGACGTCGACGATGACCACCCCGACCATGAGCGGCAAGCGGATTCTCTACGGGATCAACGGGCTCGTCGCGGGATTCGGCGCTCTCTTTTCGTTGACGCTGACCGTCCTCGGCACCTACCCCAGCGAGAACACCAATCCCACCGCGCTGGGCTTTGCCGACCAGGGACTCCTCGGCCGAGTCTTCGACTACTTCACCTACTTCACCCTGTGGTCCAACATCCTGGTCGCGATCGTCATGCTGATGCTCTTCGTGCGACCCGACCGCGACAGTTTTTGGTTCCGCGTCTTCCGGCTCGACAGCGTGCTCATGATCGTCGTCACGGGGATCATCTACAACGCCGTGCTCGCGGCCACGGCCAAGAATCAGGGCCTGGAGGTATGGACCAACTTCTTCCTCCACGTCCTGACACCGACCCTGACGTTCGTCGTGTGGCTTATCGCGGGACCGCGTGGATGGATCTCGTGGCGCATCATCGCGGCGAGCCTCATCCTGCCGATCATCTGGCTCATCTTCGCGCTGGTGCGCGGTGCCTTCATCGGTGCCTACCCCTACGGATTCCTGGACGTCGCCACCTACGGCTACGGCACCGTCCTTACCAACGTGGCCGGCATCGTGGTCTTCGCGATCGTGCTGTGCCTGATGTTTTGGGGCATCGATGCGCTCATCGCGCGCCTCACCCAGCGCAAGCAGATGGCAAACGCTTAGCCGCGTAGGGCGTAGTCCTCGAGCAGTCGGCGCGCAATGATCATCTTCTGGATGTCCGCGGTGCCCTCGCCGATCATGAGCATCGGCGCCTCGCGGTAGAGCCGCTCGATCTCGTACTCCTTGGAGTAGCCGTAGCCGCCGTGGATGCGGAAGGAATCCTCCACGACCTCCTTGCAGTACTCGCTGGCCAGCAGCTTGGCCATGCCCGACTCGAGGTCGTTGCGCTCCCCCGAGTCCTTCTTGCGCGCCGCCATCACCATCATCTGGTGGGCTGCCTCGACCTTGGTACCCATGTCCGCGAGGCGGAAGGCAACCGCCTGGTGCTCGGCGATCGGCTTGCCGAAGGTGACACGCTGCTGGGCGTAGTCGATCCCCAATTCGAAAGCGCGTCGCGCGAGGCCGCAGGCACGAGCGGCGACATTGACGCGGCCCACCTCGACGCCGTCCATCATTTGGTAGAAGCCCCGGCCCGGCTCGCCTCCGAGAATGGCCGATGCGGGCAGGCGCAGGTCATCCATGACGAGTTCGGTGGTGTCAACGCCCTTGTAGCCCATCTTCTCGATCTTCCCGGGGATCGTGAGACCAGGCCGCACCTCACCGAATCCCGATGGCTTTTCGATGAGGAACGTCGTCATGCGCTTGTAGACAGAGGCATCGTCCGCAGCCTCGCCGTCCGTGCGCACGAGCACGGCCACGAGCGTCGAACTACCCCCGTTGGTGAGCCACATCTTCTGGCCGTTGAGCACGAAGTCATCACCGTCGCGCACGGCTCGCGACTGAATAGCCGCGACATCGGAGCCACAGCCGGGCTCACTCATGGAGAACGCTCCACGCACCTCGCCGGTGGCCATGCGCGGCAGATAGTAGGCCTTCTGCTCGTCAGTGCCGTGGTGCATCACCATCCACGCGACGATGAAATGGGTGTTGATCACCCCGGACACGCTCATCCAGCCGCGGGCAATCTCTTCTACGACGAGGGCGTAGGTGAGGAGGGACTCGCCGAGACCGCCGTACTCCTCCGGGATCATGAGACCGAAGACGCCGAGGTCCTTCAACCCCTCCACGATGTCGGCGGGGTATTCGTCCTTGTGCTCGAGATGGGTCGCGTAGGGCAGGATCTCGTTGTCGACGTACTCACGGACGGCCTTGAGGATCTCCACCTGGACATCGGTGAGTCCCTCGGTCTGCGCCAGTCGAGACATGGTTCCTCCCCATCGTCGAGCCGGGCCTCAGGCTAACGCACGTTAACGAGATGCGCTCCGCCAAAGTCCCGGTGCAGGATTGACCGCCGCGATCACCGCGACGAAGGGCACGGCAAGCAGGGGAAGCGCCTCGACCAGGGCGATGCCCGCTGCAGCAGCAAGGGCGAGTTGCCCGACCATCACAGACAGCCACGCCACCGAGCGCGTGACGATGACGTGACCGTGGTCGGCATCGCGCAAGAGCGACCTGGACACGACGACGCACCACGCGGCCGCGGCAAGCGCAGCGGGGACAGCACCCCAGGGCATCGGCTGGACCCGTGCCACCAGGACGACCGACACGGCTGCCACGTATCCGATGAAAAGGAACACCAGCACATGCGGGGCCGGACGCGCGAGGACGTGGCGCCACGGTCGTCGCGGACGCGCGACGATCGTCGCGGGATCGCTCGACGGGGGTGACGGTGTCACCGCGCGAGGCTGGAGCAGGCGATCCCGAGCCGCGCACAGATGCGCGAATTGCTCAGCCGAGCCGCCCTGGTCCGGATGCGCCCATGTCGCCCAGAGCCGGAAGGCGCGCTTGACCTCTACCGCGTCAGCATCGGGCGCGACACCGAGCAGTCGCGCCGCCTGCTCGCGCGTCGGAGACTGCATCGCCGTCATGCCGGCAGCCTAATCTCGGACGGCGGGGGCGCCACTCCTACGCCGGGGGCGTGAATGACTGGGTGCGGGTCATGCCCGCGGCGCGCCCCTTCGCAGCAATCACCGTGGCCATCTTGCGGGAGGCCTCGTCGATCATCTCGTCGCCGAGCATGACCGCGCCTTTCGCGCCCCCCTCGGCGGACGTGAAGTAGGCGTAGGCATCCAGGATGAGCTCGGCCTGGTCGTAATCCTCCTGGCGGGGGCTGTAGACCTCGTTCGCCGCCTCGACCTGACCCGGATGCAGCACCCACTTGCCATCGAATCCCAGCGCAGCGCTGCGCGAGGCCACACGTCGGTAGCCCTCGACATCCTTGATCGCGAGATAGGGACCGTCGATGGCGAGCTTGTCGTGGGCTCGCGCCGCCATGAGGATGCGCATGAGGATGTAGTGATAGGCATCGCCCACGTCGTATCCCGGAGGCTGCTCCCCGACGACGAGGGACTTCATGTTGATGCTCGCCATGAAATCCGCCGGGCCGAAGATGATCGTCTCGACGCGTGGCGAAGCGGCAGCGATCGCATCGACGTTGATGAGGCCCATGGCATTTTCGATCTGGGCCTCGATGCCGATGCGGCCCACCTCGAAGCCATGGGATTTCTCGATCTGAGTCAAGAGAAGGTCGAGTGCGACGATCTGATCCGGGGTCTGGACCTTCGGGAGCATGATGCAATCGAGATTGGGGCCGGCGCCTCCGACCACCTCTACGACATCGGCGTAGGTCCACTCGGTGGTCCAGTCATTGACGCGCACGGTGCGCACCTTGCCGTCGTAGCCCCCCTCATTGAGTGCGGCCACGATGTTCTTGCGCGCCTCCGGCTTGGCGATCGGAGCGACCGCATCCTCGATGTCCATGAAGACCTGGTCGACGGGCAGACCGCGGGCCTTGTCGAGCATCTTGGGGCTCGAACCCGGGACCGCGAGGTTGGACCGCCGTGAGCGGGCAGGGCGCGGGGTGCCGACAGCACCCCCTGAGGTCACCGAGGCCGACGTCATGAGGGGACCCTACCGAGGGTTCAGGAGCACCTCACGCGAGTACCCTTGGGCCGCGTGACCTCCCCCAGCCGAGTCTTCGTCGCCCGCCTCGCGCGGGCGGAGGTCTTCGACCCCAAGGCCGACCAGGTGGGCCGGGTGCGAGATGTCGTCGTCGCGCTCCGCACGGACTCCCAGCCTCCGCGCGTCGTGGGACTCGTCGTGGAGGTCGTGGGGCGCCGCCGGATCTTCGTGCCGATGTCCCGGGTCACCGCGGTCGACAGCGGCCAGGTGGTCGTCAGCGGCGTCGTCAACCTCCGCAGGTTCCAGCAGAGAAGCGGGGAAACCCTGGCTCTCGGTGAGTTGCTCGACCGCCGCGTCACCCTGGTGGATCCTGCCCGTTCGTCCACGCCCAGCACCGTCACCATCGTCGACCTGGGAATCGAGCAAAGGCCCAGCCGGGATTGGTTCGTCACCCAGCTCTTCATCCGCGAGGGTGGCGGGCTACGTCGCAAGGGTCAGACGCGCATCGTCGACTGGGCCGCCGTCGACGGACTCACGCTCCCGCAGGAGCAGGGCGCGGAGCACTTTCTCGCCACCCTCGATGACATGCGTCCGCAGGACCTTGCCCTCGCACTGCAGGAGATGACGGCGAAGCGCCGACTCGAGGTCGTCCGCGAGCTCGACGATGATCGCCTCGCCGACGTACTCGAAGAGCTCCCCGAGGACGAGCAGGTCGAGATCATGCAGTCCCTCGACATGGAGCGCGCGGCCGACGTCCTCGAGGAGATGGACCCCGATGATGCGGCGGATCTCATCTCCGAGCTCCCCCCGGACCAGGCCGAGGACCTGCTCGAGCGCATGGAGCCGGACGAAGCCGACGACATCCGCCGACTCCTCGTCTATGGCGACTACACCGCCGGCGGCATGATGACCACCGAGCCGGTCATCCTCACCGCTGACGCCACGGTGGCCGAGGCCCTCGCTCGGGTGCGCAGCCCCGAGCTCTCACCCTCCCTGGCCGCGCAGGTCTACGTCACGCGCGCTCCCACGGACACGCCCACGGGCAGATACCTCGGGACGTGCCACTTCCAGCGCATGCTGCGAGAGCCACCTGCTGCCCTCGTCTCGGGAATCCTCGACACGACACTTGAGCCGATCGCGCCGGAGACGGATGTCGCCACAGTCGCTCGCTACTTCGCGACGTACAACCTCGTCTCCCTGCCCGTCGTCGACGCCAATGACCACCTTCTGGGTGCCGTGACGGTCGACGACCTGATCGATCACATGCTTCCCGAAGACTGGCGCGACACGGGGAGTTCATCATGAGCCCATCGCGTCGCCGTCC
>JBIKKK010000088.1:0-8426 GCA_044360385.1 Candidatus Nanopelagicales bacterium | reverse complement strand
CATCCCCGACGCGCACTTCGGCAACCGGCACGCGGGACTCGACTCCATTGACGAGGAGGGCTGCATCGGGAGCGGCAAGCGCAGCGAGCGCCCGCAGGGCAGCGGTCGAGCGCCGCTTGGCGCGCGCCTCAAACCACCTGCCCGCGAGCAGGAAGACCGGCACAGCCGCGGCGACCTCGAGGTAGATGTCCGGAGTGCCCGACGTCGAGTGACCGCCGAGGCCGTGCGACATGGTGTAGCCGATGACGCCCGCTCCCCCGAAGACGATGGCCCACAGGCTCCAGAAGTACGCCGCGAGGACACCCATGCTCACGAGCGTGTCCATCGTCGCCGCGGCGTGGCGCGCGTTGACGGCCGCTGCTCGATGGAAGGGCCAGGCACCCCAGGCCACGATGACCGTGGTCAGGGCCAGGGCCACCCATTGCCAACCGGGGAATTGCAGGACAGGCACCATCGAGATCGCCACGACGGGGAGCGCGAGCACGAGCGAGATGAGGAATCTGCTGCGCAAGGAATCGACATCACCGTCGTCGCTACCGCCATCACTCACAGGGGCAGCGGCGTACCCCGTCTGCTCGACGACACGGACGAGCTCTGCGACAGAGATGTCGGAATCCAGGTCGATGTGCGCGCTCTCAGTCGCATAGTTGACCGTGGCGTGCACACCTGGCACGCGATTGAGTTTGCGCTCGATCCGCGACGCACAGGTGGAGCACGTCATGCCCGAAATTGCGAGTTCGACGCTGCCCGACACCTGCCCTCCCTTCCCCTGCACGCTACCGCCAGAAACACCCGGCATGACCGATGCATTCCTCGCCGTGACCGCCCTGCAGCGGCTACCGTTTAGGACTACGCCGATCACGGAGCCGAGGGAGGACGCGATGGACCCGGTCTACAAGGACCTCAAGGGACGCCTCAAGGAGGCCGCCGGTGCTCTCACCGGCAATGACAAGCTCAGGGCCGAGGGCGCGGCCGACCAGGCGGAGGCCCAGGTCGAGGACCTCGCCGGCGCCGTGACCGACAAGGCGAGCGAGCTCACCGACCAGGCCGCAGAGAAGGCGACCGGCTATTGGAACGAGATCAAGCAGGCCTTCGACGAAGGCAAGAAGGGCGAGTAGTCGGCGCCCGCGGGACCTCCGACCCTGGATTAGTATACCCCGGGGGGTATACTGGGATCATGCCCACGACCTACGGCAAGGCAGTCCTCGACGATCTGGCACCTCTCACGCGTGACCTGCGCAAAGCGATCCCGGACGTCTACGACGGGTTCCGCTCCCTGCACGGTGCTGCCTTCGCGGAGGGCGGCGCACTTGAGGTGCGGCACAAGGAGCTCATCGCGCTGGCAATCGCGGTCGCGACCGAATGCGATGGCTGCATCGCCTCGCATGCGCGCGCCGCGGTCAAGGCCGGAGCGTCCAAGGAGGAATGCGCCGATGCCCTCGGCGTCACGATCCTCATGGGAGGCGGCCCGGCCACGATCTGGGCCCCCCGCGCCTACGCCGCCTTCTGCGAGTTCCACGACGCCGCGCACGAGACGCCTTCCTCCTGAGGCTGGTTCACCTTCCCCTAGAGTCCCGGCATGGCCGGTCGACTCGCCCTCGTGGGCAGTGGGGAATACCTCCCTGTCCTCGCCGACGTCGAGGACTGGCTCTTCGCCGACAACGCCCGCGTCTACGTGCAGTTGGCCACCGCCGCGGCACCCGAGGGTGACAAGAGCCTGGCGCACTGGCATGACCTCGGCCGCCAGGCTGCCGAACGCCTCGGCGCCGAGCAGGTCGTGATCGACATTCGCACGCGCGAGGATGCGATGGACGAGCGATGGGTGCCGCTCATCGAGCGAGCCGGCCTCGTCTACCTGTCCGGGGGCAACCCGACCTTCCTGGCCAAGACCCTGCGCGACACACCCGCATGGGAGGCGATTCGGCGCACCTGGGTGCGCGGCGCAGGGCTCGCGGGCTGCAGTGCGGGGGCCATGGTCATGGGCGGGTCCATCCAGCACTTCCGCCGCCCCGGTGCCGCGCCACTCGAAGGCCTCGCGGTGGTCCCCGACGCGCGCATCCTGCCTCACTTCGATCGATACACCCGGTGGCTGCCCGACATGGCGCTGCGTCCCTTCGTCTCACATGGCGGCACGGTGCTCGGCATCGACGAGGACACCGCACTGGTCGCTGAGGATCCCGGCGGCGATCAGGCGTGGCCCTTCTCCGTGCGCGGTCGCCAGGATGCCTACGTCGTCACGCGCGAAGGAGCCCACTCGGTGAAGAGCGGGATCGACCTCGTCGTGCATGCCTGACGTAGCCTGACGGAGTGAAAGCCCTGCTCGCCGCTGCCAGCGCGATCCTCGCCGTGACGGCGCTGCCCGCAGCGCAGGCCGCTGCGCCCACGGATCCCCTGCAGGTCATCACCGTCTCCGTGAAGTCCTCCGCCTCGACCACCGGCGTGCTCGAGGCCTGGGAGCGACGTGGTGAGGGCTTCACGCGCGTGCGTGGCCCCATCTCCGTCTACGTCGGCGAGGAGGGCGTCGGCCTCGCATCAGAGCGGCGCTCGCGCACTCCGCGCGGGGTCTTCGCGCTCACGGAGGGCTTCGGTCGCGCCCCCGACCCCGGTGCGGCCTTGCCCTACACCCGCGTGGGCCTCTCGCACTGGTGGGTGAGCGATGTGCGCAGTTCGCACTACAACACCATGCGCCTGTGCCGACCGGGCGCCTCATGCGGATTCCGGCAGTCCAGGTCCGAGCACCTCGGCGATATCGACGCCTACAAACACGCCATCGTCATCGACTACAACAGCGATCCCATCATCCGCGGACGCGGGTCGGCGTTCTTCCTGCACGTGTCCGAAGGCAAGCCGACCCAGGGATGCATCTCAATGCGGACAGCTGATCTCACATGGTTGCTTCGCTGGCTTGATCCGGCAGATGATCCCGTCATCGCCATCAATACCGGCGACTCCGCCTACTCCGTGCTCGACTGACGCTCCAGCCAGTCGGCGGCGGCATCGGCAATGATCCCGGCGCCGGTCGAATCCATGTGCACGCCATCGGGCGACAGGATCCAGCCGCGGGCCAAGGCGATGGCGTCATAGCTGCGCCCCAGCGCGAAATGCTCGACCAGTGAGGCCACGCCAGGTGCCCACGAGCCCGTCCACGCCGGTCCTCGTGTCGCCCCCTGGCTGGCCAGCAAATCGGTGACGTGCTCGTAGACGGGCAGGTACGCCGCCCCGGAAGCCTCGCAGACGCCACGTATCACCGCGTTGGCCTCGCGCACCATGGCGTTGACGGGGGCATCCAGGTCCTGGCCGATCGGAGGGAGTGAGCACAACGCCACGCTTGCACCCGCGGCGCGCAGGCTCGTGACGATCCCATTCATGCACGCGGCGTACCAGCCGAGGGAAGGGTCCTCCGGCAGGTGCTTGGACTCACGCACTTCGCGCGTCGCATCCGCGCTCAGCATCGCCTGGACATCATTGGTGCCGATGAGGATGACCACCTGCGCCGGCCTACAGGCGATGATCGCATCGAGTCGCTGTACCAACTCCCATGCGACATTGCCGTTGACCCCGGCATTGACGAAGTCACGCGAGGGGAATCGCTCGCGAAGGATCTGCACAAAGTCAACGGAAGCGCGTCCACGGACGATGCTCGCACCCGCGACGACTACGGGTCGCACCCCTCTGGGGCTGCTTCCGAGATAGTCGCTGACATCCCCGGCGGCACGCCCCTGCACGCGGGCGACGGTGTAGGCGAGCACGCCACCGACCCCTGCTGCCACTGTCGTTGCGGCTACCGCCACTCCCTTGACGCGCATGTCTACCTCCCGGAGACAGCCTGCCACCTGGATGCTGACGGGCGACACTGTCTCGCCGCTAGGGTTCCGGGATGTCGATCCTGCGCGCGACCACTCCTGCGGACAAGCGGGCTAGATCCGCGGTCATCTACGGCTCAGCAGGCACCGTCGTCGAGTGGTTCGACTACGGCCTCTACCTCTACCTCGTGCCGGTCATGTCACCGCTCTTCTTTCCCTCCGACGACGCGATCGTCTCTGCGATCGCAAGCCTGGGCGTCTTCGCTGCCGGATCCCTCATGCGCATCGCGGGCGGGGCATTCTTTGGCAGCCTGGGTGATCGCCTCGGACGCAAGCGTGCCCTTGTGCTCTCGATCGTCATGATGACCGTGCCCATGGCGCTCACGGCATTCCTCCCGGTCTACGCCGTCATCGGCATCGCCGCCCCGCTGCTCTTTACCGCAATGCGTCTCCTGCAGGGCTTCTCCGCCGGAGGTGAGTACAGCGGCACGATCGTGCAACTCGTGGAGCAAGCGCCGCCGGGCAAGCGCGGCTTCGTCGCCTCGACGGCCGTCTTCACGTCGGGCCTCGGCGTGATCCTCGCCTCAGCGCTCGTCGCAAGCCTCACGACATGGACCTCGGCAGACTTCATGAGCGACTGGGGCTGGCGCATCTGCTATCTCGTCGGGGGCGCCCTCGGTCTCTTCGCCCTCGTGATGCGCCGACGCATGCCCGAGACCGAGGAGTTCCTTGAGGAGGAGCGCGATGGAGATGTGCCCAAGCAGCCGCTTCGCTACGCGCTGAAGCACCTGCCCAAGCAGGTCATCATCGCGGCGCTGCTCGCCGGCTACGGCGGCATCCTTTACTACGTCGTACTCGGTTTCGTGCCGACGATCCTCGACTCCTTCAGCGAGATCCAGTCCGACACTGCGCTGTGGGTAACCACCGGCATGACGGTTGTATACGCGATCGCCACACCGGCCTTCGGCGCACTCTCGGACCGTTATGGACGCAAGCTGACCCTGACCTTGGCGGCGATCGGCTTCACGATCTTGAGCGTGCCCATGCTCTGGCTGATGACCAGCCAGGGAATCTTCCTCGTGATCCTGGGCGGACTCGTCCTGCTTGCACTCCTCATGCTCTACACGGGACCCGTCGTTGCCGCCATCGGCGAGGAGTTCCCCTCCAAGGCGCGCTACTCAGCGCTGGCCGTCGGCTACAACCTTGGCTCTGCGATCTTCGGGGGCACAGCGCCACTGGTAGCCGCCCTGCTCATCGACTGGTTCGACACCCCGGTCGCGGCGTCCTTCCTGCTCGTGGCGGCCTCCGTCATCGCCATACCCCTGCTCCTGCGCATGCGAGATCGGCGCGGCTTAACCATGGCCCAGATCAACGCCGAATTCGGCGAGGGGTGACAGAGCGCCGTAGCCCCGGCCTGTCGCCGTCACGGAGGGCCTCAGGTGCGCCACAATCGGCACACCAGTGCAGTCAGTCAAGGGAGGCAACTCGCCATGCCACGTCCGTTTGGAGTCACGCTCGTCGGGATTCTCGTCATCCTCGCCGGGATCAGCTACGTCCTCACCGGCATTCTCGCCATATTCAATTCCGAGATGCGCGCAAGCGTCGGGCTCTTGAGCATCATCGTCGTGCTCGTCCTCGGCTTGATCTACCTGGCTGTCGCCAAGGGTCTCTTCGACGGCAACAGCTTCTCGCGCTTCCTTGTCGGCATCGTCACGGTGGTCGCCCTGCTCTTCGGCATCTTCCAGCTGATCTTCATCAGCGGGGCCCGCTGGAACGGCCTCTTCAGCGCGATCTTCTCCCTCATCATCCTGGGACTGCTCTTCTCTCGGAAGGCGACGCTCTTCTTCACCGCTCGCTGACGCGAGCCCCGAAATGATGAGGGCCCGGAGACCAATGGTCTTCGGGCCCTCATCATTTCGGGGATTGGCGCTACTTCACGCGCAGGCGATATCGGAGATCTTGGCGGGTAGGCCGCCCGCCTGGCATGTCTCCTGAATCTCCATGGGCATCCACGACCCGTCTTCGGCCTTGAAGAGAAGGTTCATGTACTGGTCGTTCATCTTCCCCGAGACGACTGCCCAGCCGGCATCGCAAGTGAACTCCTCAACACCGCCGAAAGAGCCACCCGTGGCGTTGGCCGCCGCTGAGTTGAGTGCCTCCTGAGAGCAGTCGCCCTCGGCGTTCGGGTTCGGCGCGGGAGGCTCCTCGCTCGTGGGAGCGGGTGCCGCCGAAGAGGAAGAGCCGGAGTCGCTGGAACCGCCGCAGGCAGCCAGTGTGAAGCCCGCGATCGCGAGGGCGCTGACGGGCAGGACGAAGGAGCGCATGACGCGCGACGTGTGAGTCATGGGGACGAGGTTACGGACGTGGAATACAGGCACGATCGCTCTCCTGCGGGATCCTGCAGTCTTGAAGTGGCGGCGCCTGGCTATGGTCGACCCATGGATCCCCGTCCCTTCCGTCAGGTGGATGTCTTCACGGCCGAGCCCCTGCTCGGCAATCCCGTCGCCGTCGTCGAGGACGCTAGCGGCCTCACCACCGAGCAGATGCACGCCTTCACCTCGTGGACCAACCTCTCGGAGGCGACCTTCCTTTCGTCCCCCACGACGGATGCCGCGGACTACCGCGTTCGGATCTTCTGCCCGGGACGCGAACTCCCCTTCGCCGGACATCCCACGCTCGGCACGTGCCATGCCTGGCTTGAGGCTGGCGGTGTGCCGAAGTCGGATGTCATCGTGCAGGAGTGCGGCGCGGGGCTGGTGCGTATCCGCCGCGAGGGTGACGTGCTTGCCTTCGCCGCTCCCCCGCTGCAGCGCGGCGGGCCACTGGATGAAGCAGACGTCGAGCGCATCGCACGGGGACTGGGCTTGCAGCGATCGGACATCGTCGACCACCAGTGGTGCGACAACGGCCCCGGCTGGCAGGCAGTGCTGCTGGAGTCAGCGGATCGGGTCCTCGCGATCAAGCCCGACCCGGCCCTGTTCGCCGGTATCGACGTGGGAGTGGTGGGCCCGCATCTGTCGGGCGACGTTGACTACGAAGTGCGCGCATTCTTCCCCGGCAACACGGGCGTCACGGAGGATCCCGTGACGGGCTCGCTCAATGCCGCGCTCGCCCAGTGGCTCATCGGGTCTGGCCGCGCGCCGGAGACCTACGTAGCCGCGCAGGGCACTGCACTGGGTCGTGCGGGCCGGGTGCACGTGATGCGGGAGGGTGACGACATCTGGGTGGGCGGTCGCTGCGTCACGGTCATCTCTGGAGAGGTAGAGCTCTAAGCGCGCAGTAAGCGCTGGGAGATGCGGACGTCCGGACCCAGGCCTTGCAGATGCTCGATCAGTTCCGCGGCCGCGACCGATAGTTCGTCGTCGCCCACCGGATCGAGCACGTCGATGATGAAGAGTGCTGACGTGGTGTCATCTCGCAGTTGCGTACGCCGTGCCTGACGCCAGTTCCACCGACGACAGGTCACTCCTGCGTCGTCACACCAGACAACCTCCCCCGGCTCCGGATGCTCAATCACGTCGACTCCCTCTGCGGTGGTGTCGAAGGACTCCGTGCCGGCAGCTCGGATGAGCCGAGGCGGTCCGGCATACCTGCTCAGGTCTTCCCCGCCCAGCGGCAGTTGGTGCGCGACCGAAACGGCGTTGTAGATATCTGTGAGGCGGTTGACACGGGGAAGTCCGGACTCAACTCGACGGAGCAGGGCCTCGAGGCCGTTGCGCGTGCGCTGGGGCTTGGCACCGAAGGACCGATAGGTCTCGCGCCATGACGCCACACGCGGCAGTTCGTCCACCGGCGCCGCCTCGAGCGCTGCACGGGCAGACGCCTCGGCCGACTGGAGTAGGGCCTCACTCCTCTCGTCGCTCGGACCGGGCTCGAGTCCGTCGACGGCAATGAGGAGTGCCCGGTAGTCAGGCCGGAGCGCGAAGACGTCTGCGTCGATCGCCGCCTGGGCGAGGTAGGCGTCGAGATCCATTGCACGGGCGTCCACAGCCAATCCCCTTCTCTCGGGCGCACGGCCGACGGGTGACCGGTCAGCGGGTGAGTTCGTCGAGGAATTCACCCGTGACCTGGATGTAGGTGTCGACGTCGGCTTCGTCGATGGCGTAGGAGACCGAGGGCCCGGCGGTGGCGATGGAGTCCCAGACGCCGCGGTTGAGGAGGAAGACCTTGCGGGCGTCGGCCAGGGGCAGCACGATCGAGGCGAAGCTCTCGTCTCCATTGCGTGGGGCGTGCGGCGTGAGGCGGAATTGGATGCGACCGCCGAGCCGGTCGATAGTCCACGGCAGGCCGACGCGGTCGACCTCGCGCTGCAATCCGGTCTGCAGCCGCGCGCCGAGCGTGTCGACCCTGGCGCTGGCCTCGCGGGTGAAGATCTCGCTGAGACCCACGCGGGCGGCGGCCATCGACAGCGCGTTGCCGTAGAGGGTGCCGCCGACGGCCAGTCCGTGGCCATCGCCGGTCTCGACCAGGCCGGGGTCGTGGTCCCGGTTGGCGGCCATGACCTCGGCGACGGCGTCGGTCATGCCGATCACGCCGATGGGGACGCCGCCACCGATGCCCTTGCCACCGGTGAGCATGTCGGGCTCGATGCCGAATGCGGTCGTGCCTCCACCATGGACTGCG
>JBIKKK010000087.1:0-8447 GCA_044360385.1 Candidatus Nanopelagicales bacterium | reverse complement strand
GTCCACGGCGGTGCGCGGATCCTCCAGGGCGAGGGGGACCAGCCAGGCGAGCGAATGGAACCAAAGCGTCCACGATGGATCGCGCGGGTTCTCGGCAGCCCAGCCTTTCCCCTTCAGATTCACTCGCCGGCCGTCGAGGACGAGGATCCTTTGCCCGGCAACGCGTGAGACGTCGGCAGCCCGCTGCACCGCGACGTTGTACGGGGCCCGACATAGGCCGGGCATGGAAATGCCGTCGGACGGCTTCGCCTGCACCACGGTCGGAGCCAAGGCCATCAGGGTCGCGGCGGCGGTTAGACCCGCGAGCAACGACCGCACCCCACGCATCATGTGATTCTGCCTGAGCCAGAGCCGGGAAGCGACATGGCCTCACCCACTCCGGGGGCAATGAGGTCCATGTCACACGACAGGGCCTAGTTCCTCGGCGTCACCGTGAGGTGGGCGCCGTCCGGCACGGTGGCGATGACGACCGTGTCGCCATCGTGCACCTCGCCCGCAAGGATTTCCTTAGCCAGCGGATCGCCGATCGCGGTCTGGACGAGCCGGCGCAGGGGCCGCGCGCCGTACGCCGGGTCATAGCCCTTGTTGACCAGCCACTGCAGTGCTTCATCGGTGATATCCAGCGTGATGCGCCGATCGTGCAGGCGCTTCTGCAACTGCTCGACCTGCAACTTGGCGATGCGCTCCAACTCGGCCTTGTCGAGCGGGTTGAACATCACCATGGCGTCAAGACGGTTGAGGAACTCGGGCCGGAAGTGCTGGCGCACCACCGCCATGACCTGCTCCTTGCGCACGTCGTAGGCCTCGGTCTGGTCGATGAGGTACTGCGAGCCCATGTTGGACGTGAGGATGAGGATCGTGTTGCGGAAGTCGACCGTGCGGCCCTGGCCGTCGGTGAGTCGACCGTCGTCGAGCACCTGCAGCAGGATGTCGAAGACCTCGGGGTTTGCCTTCTCCACTTCGTCGAGCAGGACAACGGAGTAGGGGCGTCGGCGCACCGCCTCGGTGAGTTGGCCACCCTCCTCGTATCCGACGTAGCCGGGAGGCGCACCGACCAGGCGGGCCACCGAGTGCTTCTCGGAGTACTCGCTCATGTCGATGCGGATCATCGCCTTCTCGTCGTCGAAGAGGAACTCCGCGAGCGCCTTGGCGAGCTCGGTCTTGCCCACGCCGGTGGGGCCGAGGAAGAGGAAGGAGCCGGTGGGTCGGTTGGGATCGGCAATGCCCGCGCGCGCACGGCGTACGGCGTCGCTCACCTCGCGCACGGCCTCGGGCTGGCCGACGACGCGCTTGTCGAGGTAGTCCTCCATGCGCAGGAGCTTCTCGCTCTCGCCCTCGAGCAGACGACCGGCGGGGATGCCGGTCCATGCCTCCACCACTTCGGCGATGTCGTCGGCGGTGACCTCCTCCTGCACCATCGTCGACTCGCGCGCCATGGTCTCGGCGGTCACGCGCTCGAGCTCCTCCTCGAAGGTCGGGATCTCGGCGTAGAGCAGCTTGGAGGCCTGCTCGAAGTCACCGGAGCGCTGAGCCTTCTCGGCAACAGCGCGCAGGTCGTCGATGAGCACCTTGAGCTCGCCGATGCGATCGAGGCCGGCCTTCTCGGCATCCCACTTGGCGCGCAGGCCCTTGAGCTCCTCGTCCTTGTCGGCGATCTCCGCTCGGATGCGCTCGAGGCGCTCCTTGGATGCGTCGTCGGTCTCCTTGGCGACCGCCATCTCCTCCATGCGCAGGCGGTCGACCTGGCGCTGGAGTACGTCGATCTCGACCGGGGACGAGTCGATCTCCATGCGCAAGCGCGCGGCAGCCTCATCCATGAGGTCGATGGCCTTGTCGGGGAGGAAGCGCTGGGTGATGTAGCGGTCCGACAGGGATGCGGCGGCGATGAGAGCGGAGTCATTGATCGCGACCTTGTGGTGCGCCTCGTACTTCTCCTTGATGCCGCGCAGGATCGAGATCGTGTCCTCCACGCTCGGCTGGCCGACGAGGACCTGCTGGAAGCGACGCTCGAGAGCGGGATCCTTCTCGATGTACTCGCGGTACTCGTCGAGCGTTGTCGCGCCGATCATGCGGAGCTCACCGCGCGCGAGCATGGGCTTGAGCATGTTGCCGGCGTCCATGGCGGAGTCGCCCCCCGCGCCGGCGCCGACCACCGTGTGCAGCTCGTCGATGAAGGTGATGATCTGACCGTCACTGTCCTTGATCTCGTCGAGCACGGCCTTGAGGCGCTCCTCGAACTCTCCTCGGTACTTCGCGCCGGCGACCATCGCACCGAGGTCCAGCGAGATCAGGGTCTTGCCCTGGAGAGACGTCGGGACGTCACCCTCGACGATGCGGCGGGCGAGGCCCTCAACGACGGCTGTCTTGCCCACGCCGGGCTCGCCGATGAGCACGGGGTTGTTCTTGGTACGCCGTGACAGGACCTGGATGGTGCGACGGATCTCCTCGTCGCGGCCGATGACGGGATCGATCTTGCCCTCGCGCGCACGCGCGGTGAGGTCGACGCCGTACTTCTCGAGCGCCTGGAAGGTGCCCTCGGGGTCGGGACTGGTCACGCGTGCTCCTCCTCGCATTTCCTGCAGTGCTGCCATGAGCGCATCCGGTGTGGCGCCCGCCTGATTGAGTCGCTCGCGCACACCCGGCTCCTTGGCCAGGGCGACGAGCAGGTGCTCCGTGCTGACGTATTCATCGCCGCGCTCCTTGGCCAGCTCCTGCGCGGTATTGACCACGGCGTAGGACTGCTGGCTGAGCTGGGGTGCGGACACGGAAGAGCCACTGGCGCTGGGCAGGGCATCAACGGCGGAACGGATCTCGGCGGTCAGCGCTGCGCGATCCACGCCCACGGCGTCGAGCAAAGCGCTCGCGATGCCCTCGCCCTGCTGGAGGAGCGAGTCAAGGATGTGCAGCGGCTCCACCTGGGCGTTGCCCTTGGCGGCGGCGATGCGCACCGCGGCGCCCACGGCGTCCTGGGCCTTTGTGGTGAACTTGATGTCCATCGGTCTCTTTCTGTGGTTCTTCTGCGGGACTCAGGCGCCGCGTCGGCGCGGCGGGCGATACAGCACGAGTGCGGTCGAGCGCTTCTCGGCGGCGTAGGCCTCGACCTGGTCGCGTAGGCGATCGACCTCGGCCTGCAAGTCGAGCAGGCGACGGATGCCTTCCAGGCTGATGCCGGCGGCCGAAAGATTGGCGACCTCACGCAAGCGCTCGATATCACGGGCGGAGTAGAGGCGATTGCGGCCGTTGACGCGTTGCGGGCACACCAGCCCGAGGCGGTCATACTGGCGCAGCGTCTGCGGGTGCATCCCGGCCAACTCCGCAGCGACGGAGATGGCGTAGACGGGGCGGGTGTCGTCCATCATGACCCCTGAGCCGCCTCGAGCAGTGCCTGACGCGGATCGGCATCCTTGGTCGTCTCGGCGAAGCGCTCGAGTGCCTCCCGCGCCTCGTCGTTGAGACCGGCGGGCACTTGCACGTCGATGCTAGCGAGCAGGTCTCCCTTGGTGCCGTCCTTGCGCGTGACGCCCTTGCCGCGCACCCGGAAGGTGCGGCCATTGGCCGTGCCCGCAGGAATCTTCAAGGTCACCGTGCCGCCGCCGGGGACGGGCACAGCCACCTGACTACCCAGCGCCGCCTCAGCGAACGTGACGGGCACGGTCACGGTGAGGTTGTCACCCTTGCGCCCGAAGACCGGGTGCGGCGTGACGTGGACGACGACGTAGAGGTCGCCATTGGGACCGCCGCGCTCACCGGGCGCGCCCTTGCCCTTGAGCCGGATGCGCGCGCCATCCTTGACGCCCGCGGGGATGCGCGACTGCACCGTGCGCGTGCTGACGCCGCGGCCGGAGCCGCGGCAACTCGTGCACGGATCGTCGACGATGAGGCCACGCCCGGCACAGGAGGTGCACGGCTCGGCGAAGGCGAAGCCACCCGCATTGCGCGTGGTCTGCCCGCTGCCCTGGCAGGTGGGGCACACGCGTGGCACGGTCCCCGCGCGAGCCCCCGTGCCCTTGCAGCTGTCGCAGGCGGCGTCACTGGCGAGGCGCAGCGGCACGGTCACGCCCTCGAGAGCGTCGTTGAAGCCGAGCGTGATCTCGCTCTCCACATCCTGGCCGCGTCGTGGAGCCTGGGCTCGTCGCCCGCCCCCGCCGCGACCGCGGCTGAAGATGTTGCCGAGGATGTCGCCGAGGCCGCCCTCGTCTGCGCCGAAGACGTCACCGAAGTCGTACGTCGATCCGCCGCCGAAGCCACCGGGCCCGCCGTAGCCACCGCCCCCGAAGCCACCGGATCTGCCGTAGCCACCGCCCCCGCTCGCGAAGAGCGTGCGTGCCTCGTCGTACTCGGCACGCTTCTTGTCATCAGACAGGACGTCGTACGCCTCCGAGACCTCCTTGAAGCGCTCCTCGGCCTTCGGGTTGTCCGGGTTCTTGTCCGGATGCAACTCACGCGCGAGCTTGCGGTACTTCTTCTTGATCTCGTCGGCGGGGGCGCCCTTGTCGACGCCGAGGACCTTGTAGAAGTCCTTCTCCAGCCAGTCCTTATTCATCCTGCCTCGTCTGTGTTAACTCATGCGTCCGCGACGGCGACGCGCGCGGGCCGCAGAACACGCCCGGCGTGACGGTAGCCGCGCTGGTAGACCGATGTGACGATCGGCCCGTCGAGACCTTCGCGGGTCTCGCTCGTGAGTGCCTCGTGGATTGCGGGGTCAAAGGGCTCATCAGCGGCGCCGTACATCTCCAGGCCGAGCTTCGCGCACGTCGCCTCGAGTGCCTCGCCGACGGTCTTGAACGCTCCTTCGAGCTCGCCGTGCTCACGTGCGCGCTCGACGTCGTCGAGGATGGGCAGCAACTCCGTGAGCACGCCCCCGACTGTCACGTCGCGCGCGATCTCGCGGTCGCGCTCGACGCGCTTGCGGTAGTTGGCGTATTCGGCATGCACCCGGCGGAGGTCATCGGTGAGCTCAGAGACTTTGGCGTCCGCGGCCGTGAGATCAGCCTCGATCAACGCCTCGTCTGCCTGGGCCCCCGAGGCTGCGGGAGCAGTTGCCTGCTCCCGCACCTCGTAGGTTTCCGGATCGATGCGCCTGCGGTCGTTGACGCGGACGCCCTCCTCAGGGTGCTCCTCGGAACTCACTTCGCCTCGTTGGCGTCGTCGTCGACGATCTCGGCGTCGACCACGTCGTCCTCGGACATGTCAGCAGCGCCATCAGCCGTCGCGTCGCCGCCACCGGCCTGCTGGGCCATGGTGTACATCGCGGCACCAAGCGTCTGGCTCGCCTGCGCGACCTTGTCGGTCGCGGCCTTCATGCCGGGGATGTCGTTGGCCTCGATGGCCTTCTTCAGCTCGGCAAGCGGCTCGTCGACATTGGCCTTGGCATCCGCGGGGATCTTGTCGGCGTTGTCGGCGAGGAACTTCTCGGTCTGGTAGACCAGCGCCTCGGCGGTGTTCTTGACCTCGATCTCCTCGCGGAGCTTCTTGTCGGCTTCGGCGTTGGCCTCGGCCTCGCGCATCATGCGGTCGATCTCCTCCTTGGGCAGCGCGCTGCCGCCGGAGATGGTCATCGACTGCTCCTTGCCCGTGGCCATGTCCTTGGCCGAGACGTGGACGATGCCGTTGGCATCGATGTCGAAGGTGACCTCGACCTGCGGCACGCCGCGCGGCGCCGGCGGGAGACCGGTGAGCTCGAAGGTGCCGAGACGCTTGTTGTAGGCCGCCATCTCGCGCTCGCCCTGGTAGACCTGGATGAGCACACTCGGCTGGTTGTCGTCGGCCGTGGTGAAGACCTCACTGCGCTTGGTCGGGATGGTCGTGTTGCGCTCGATGAGCTTGGTCATCACGCCGCCCTTGGTCTCGATGCCGAGGGAGAGCGGGGTGACGTCGAGGAGCAGCACGTCCTTGACCTCGCCCTTGAGCACGCCGGCCTGCAGTGCAGCACCGATGGCGACGACCTCATCGGGATTGACACCCTTGTTGGGGTCCTTGCCCGTAATCTTCTTGACGACCTCGGCCACCGCGGGCATGCGGGTCGAACCGCCGACGAGGACCACCTGGTCGATGTCCTCAACCTTGATGCCGGCGTCCTTGATGACAGCCTCGACGGGTGACTTGGTGCGGTCGAGGAGATCGGAGGTCATCTGCTCGAACTGCGCGCGCGTGAGGGTCTCCTCCAGGTGGAGCGGGCCCTCGGCGCTTGCGGTGATGTAGGGAAGGTTGATCGAGGTCTGCATCGAGCTCGAGAGCTCGATCTTCGCCTTCTCGGCCGCCTCGCGCAGACGCTGCATGGCCATCTTGTCCTTGGACAGGTCGACGCCGTGCGCGTTCTTGAAGTTGGTGACCATCCACTCGACGACCTTGTCGTCCCAGTCATCGCCACCGAGGTTGTTGTCACCACTCGTGGCCTTGACCTCGACCACGCCGTCGCCGATCTCCAGGAGGGACACGTCGAAGGTACCGCCACCGAGGTCGAAGACGAGGATCGTCTGCTCCTTGTCGCCCTTGTCGAGGCCGTAGGCCAGGGCGGCAGAGGTGGGCTCGTTGATGATGCGCAGTACGTTGAGGCCCGCGATCTCGCCGGCCTCCTTGGTGGCCTGGCGCTGAGAGTCGTTGAAGTACGCAGGCACCGTGATGACGGCGTCGGTGACGTTGTCACCGAGGTAGGCCTCGGCATCGCGCTTGAGCTTCATGAGCACGCGCGCGCTGATCTCCTGCGGGGTGTAGGCCTTGCCGTCGATATCGGTAGTCCAGTTGGTGCCCATGTGGCGCTTGACCGAACGGATCGTGCGATCGACGTTGGTCACCGCCTGGCGCTTGGCCACCTCTCCGACAAGGACTTCGCCGTTCTTGGCGAAAGCGACGACCGAGGGGGTCGTGCGCGCGCCCTCGGCGTTGGTGATGACGACGGGGTCTCCGCCCTCAAGGACGGACACGACGGAGTTGGTCGTGCCCAGGTCGATGCCGACTGCTCGGGCCATCAGGAGTTCCTTCTTTCTGGTTGGTTCGGTTGCCATCTAGGTCTGTGCCGTCGAATCCGGGGCCTCTGAGCCTCCCGGAAGGACTGCGCCTTCACCGGCGGGGCCGGGTCCGAATTCGAGCGAACCTCTAGTATGCCGACTCAGATACTATGAGTCAAATCGACTCATAGTAGGGCTTCAAGGGGCCCCCGCGAGGGGATCCCGGGCAGGGACCGACGAACTTTGGGTGGATCCCGCCCTGGCAGGGCACTTCTACCCAAAGTTCACGCCGGGCCGCCCGGCCCGGTCGCTTGAGCTAGACCGTGATGGCCGAGACCCCACCGGTCGTGGCGAAGGCCACCGACCGGGACGTGGTGAAGTCGGTCGTCGCGAGGTCGATGGCGAACCACTGCGTGTCGGACATCGTGTTGTAGAGGTACCGGCTGCCGGTGAGATTGCTGACCGTGGACCAGATGGTCAGCTCCGGGACCTCACCGCCCACCGGCGAAACCTCGACGACCGAGCCGGAGACGATGTCGAAGTTGTGCAGGACGCGGATGCTCTGCAGCTCCGCATCCTGTGCCGACGCGGGCTGGGGCGCGAACCGCACGTAGGTAAGGGCGCGGATGAAGCGACCGGGCGACGTCCCGTCGCCGGGGATCCCTCGGAAGCCCTGGCCCTGCGAGGATGCCGTGTACGACGCCCCGTTGATCTCGATCGCGGCGGGGTTGTCGGGGCTGAGGCTGAGGTAGTTCGTCACGTTGGTGAGATGCCAGTCGAGGTAGGGCGAATTCGTCGCCACACGCACGGGGTTATCCATGATGCGCATGCCATCGGGGTGGAATTCCACGACAGCGCAAGAATCCTTGTCGTGCAGGATCAGGTGCAGCGGGAGGGGGATCGGGATCTCCTTCGGCTGCACGTTGACCACATTGCAGGTCGCCGCCGCGGCCTTGGCCTCGGCGACCGTCGCGCATGTGCCGAGCACGAAGGCGATCATGTCGAGAATGCCGATGTCGGAGCCGTCACCCTTGGGTGCGTAGTACGTCGCGTGACCGGGCATGTAAAGCAGGTGGGCGGAGAGACCTCCGTTGTTCATCCCGTCGGCGTACCACTGGGGGTTCTTGAACGCTGACATGCCGACGACGCCGTACGTTGCCTGCCAGGTCTTGCCGTTGGGCACGAGAGTGCACTGGCCCTTCAGGTCGCTCGCGGCGACAGCGATCTCCCAGGGGATCTCGTTGGGGAACTCCATCGTGCGCCCGATGCAGACGGTGCCGTCCTTGGCGGTGGGGTAGGTGAAGTTGGTGCACATGGCGTGGGCTCCTCACTGATGGCGTGCCCCGAGGCTACGCCGCCGTTCCCGGCGAGCGCTACTGACCGGTAGTAGCCTGCCGCCATGGAGACTCTCGACGTCGTCCGCATTGTGCTGGGGACGGCCATCATCGTGGTGGCCGCCTTCTTCGCGATCCGGCGCATCCTCTTCCTGCAGGGCATGAT
>JBIKKK010000086.1:0-8481 GCA_044360385.1 Candidatus Nanopelagicales bacterium | reverse complement strand
CGCGGTGCGCCCCGAGTCGGCGAGGCTGCGCGAGATTATCGAGCGCTCCATTCGCGTCAAGGCCGACGTGGTCGCCGACGACCTGCGCGAGTCACTCGGTGGTCCCCTCGGGCGCGAGGTCCTCAACTACGGGCACACCCTGGGGCACGCGATCGAGCGTGTCGAGGACTATCGGTGGCGGCATGGCGCCGCCATCAGCGTGGGGATGGTCTACGTCGCCGAGCTCGCCCGTCTCGCGGGGCGCCTTGATGATGCGACCGTCGATCTGCACCGTGAAGCTCTCGGAGCGCTGGGGCTGCCGACGACGTACGCCGGAGGACGTTGGGAGCGCCTCCTCGCGGCGATGCGCGTCGACAAGAAGACCCGGGGTGACATGCTCCGATTCGTCGTGCTCGACGGTCTCGCCCGCCCGGCGATCCTCGAGGGACCCGATCCCGCCCTGCTCGCGGCGGCTTACGCGGAGGTGACCCCATGAGCGCACATCGAGTACTCGTGCTCAATGGCCCGAATCTGGGCCGCCTGGGGGTGCGTGAGCCGGAGATCTATGGGCATACGACCCATGAGGAGCTCGCGGGTGCGTGTCGGGCTTGGGGTGCCGATCTCGGGCTTGACGTCGAAGTGCGCCAAACGGACTCGGAGTCCGAGCTCGTGTCCTGGCTCCACGAGGCGGCGGATGGTCGCATACCCGTCGTCCTCAACGCTGGTGCCTTCACGCACTATTCGTACGCGCTGAGGGACGCCCTTGCGCAGGTACCGGTGATCACCGTTGAGGTGCACCTATCCAATCCCGCGGCACGTGAGTCGTTCCGCCACACGTCGGTGATCGCCTCGGTTGTGACCGGTTCGATCAGCGGCTTCGGCATCGAGTCCTACGCCCTCGCCCTGCGGGCCATCGCGAGCGGGTCACCGTGACTGACGCTCACGCACTGCGTCGTGAGCGTGCGTGGGAGCAGTTGATCGCTCAGGCACCGACCGCGTCCGCACTGCTCGTCACCTCGCTGGCCAATGTGCGCTACCTGACCGGATTCACCGGGAGCAACGCGGTGCTCCTCCTGCAGGAGTCTGCGGCACTCCTGGGCACTGATGGTCGCTACGCCGTGCAGGCGGCAGAGCAGTGTCCTGACCTGCGCGTCCACCTCGACAGGGCGACGCTGCCGGCAATGGCCGAGATCTGGGGGCGAGGTACCCTCGCCGTGGAGGCGGCGCATCTGAGCGTGGGGGACCTGAGGACCCTGGAAGCGGTCCTCGGCGAGTCTCCCCTCGAGTCGTCGGGGGTCGTCGAGGCCTGTCGGGTCCATAAGGATGCCGAGGAGATCGCGCTCATCGAGCGTGCGTGCGCCGTCAGCGATGCCGCCCTCCAGGCCATCCTTCCCCGCGTCCGTGAGGGCATCACCGAGCGGGAGATTGCCCGCTGGCTCGAGGCAGAGATGTTCGCCCACGGAGCCGACGAGCTCTCCTTCGAGACCATCGTCGCCGGCGGTCCGAACTCGGCGAAGCCGCACCATGACCCCTCCACGCGGCCGCTCGAGCGCGGCGACCTGCTCCTCATCGACTTCGGCGCAGCCGTGGGCGGCTATCACGCCGATGAGACGCGGACGTTCGTCTTGGGTGGAGCGGCAGATTGGCAGCGGGAGATTCACGCGGTGGTGGCGCAGGCCCAGGAGGCTGGCAGGGCCGCGGCTCTGGCCGGCGCCCCCTTGCTCGACGTCGACACCGCCGCCCGTGCGGTGGTGGCCGACGCGGGTTTCGGCGCTCACTTCGATCACGGCCTCGGGCATGGCGTGGGGCTCGAAATCCACGAGGCGCCGTTCCTGAGTTCGCGGGCCACGGGTAGGCTCCCCGCCGACTCACCGGTGACCATCGAACCCGGCATCTACCTCCCCGGACGGGGCGGAGTGCGCATCGAGGACACCATCCTGGTGGGCGAGGGTCCCAGCAGATCCCTCACGGCGTCGCCCCGCGACCTCGTGGCGCTGGGCTGATTGGGGAGGACGACAGCACGTGGCAACGACCAACGATCTCAAGAACGGTCTGGTGCTCAACCTCGACGGCCAGTTGTGGACCGTCGTGGAGTTCCAGCACGTCAAGCCCGGCAAGGGCGGTGCCTTCGTGCGGACCAAGCTCAAGAACGTCCTCTCGGGCAAAGTCGTCGACAAGACCTTCAACGCGGGGGTCAAGGTGGAGACGGCCAACGTCGACAAGCGCGACATGCAGTACCTCTACCGTGACGGCGACGACTGGGTCTTCATGGACACCTCCACATATGACCAGGTGATGATCCCCAACGCGGTGGTGGGCGACAACTCCAGATGGATGCTCGAGAACCAGGAGTGCCTCGTCGCCTTGCACGAGGGCAGCGCCCTGTACGTCGAGTTGCCGGCTGCCGTGGAGCTCACCATCACCTACACCGAGCCCGGTGTGCAGGGTGATCGCTCCACGGGTGGCACCAAGCCCGCGACCCTCGAGACCGGCACTGAGATCCAGGTGCCCCTCTTCATCGAGGCCGACACCCGAGTGAAGGTGGACACGCGCGACGGTTCCTACCTCGGCCGCGTCACCTGACGTGGCCGCTCGCCACAAGGCCCGTAAGCGCGCTCTCGACGTCCTGTTCCAGGCGGACCTGCGCGGAGCGGACCCCCTCGGCGTGCTCGCGGATGCGGAGCGCCTTCGCACCGAGGAGGGTGACTCTCCCCTGAATCCCTACGTTGTCGAACTCGTCACGGGCGTGGCCTCGCATCAGGAGCGCATCGACGAGTTGCTCACGACCTACTCGCTGGGCTGGACCCTGGAGCGGATGCCCGGCGTTGACCGGTCAATTCTGCGTCTGGGCGCCTATGAGGTGCTGTGGGGCGATGTGCCGGAGGCTGTGGCGCTGGATGAGGCCGTGACCCTGGCCAGGGAGCTGTCGACAGACGACTCGCCCGCCTTCGTCAACGGCCTGCTCGCGAGAATCGCGGCGCAAAGGTCCACACTGGACCTCGAAGCCTGAGAAGAAGGCGGTCAGGCGCCCCTGGAGGGCAGGGGCGCAGAGGAGGCAGGGCGATGAGGTGGGTGCCGCTCGGGGTCGGCGCCGGAGTGCTGTCGGGGGTGGTCTTGGGAGCCGCTCTCGTCGCCCCGGCCATCGCTGCGCGCGACGATGCAACCCCCCAGGTGGCGCAGCGCATTTTCTCCTGCGTGACAGTCGACACGGGTGAGCTCAGGATCATCAACGCGGATGACACGTGCGCGGTCGGGGAAGAACGTCTCGCCTGGAACCAGCGCGGCATCCCGGGCCCACGCGGCAAGCAGGGCCCGCGCGGTGCCTCTGGTCCGCAAGGTCCCCGGGGCCTGCAGGGACCCGCCGGGATATCGGGTCCCACCGGCCCCAAGGGTCCACAGGGAGTTCCGGGCAATGTCGGCAAGCGCGGTCCGGAGGGGCCACAGGGCCCCATCGGTCCGAGTGACGGCTTCTCGGTGGCCCTGTCAGATGACACCTTCGCTGATGCGCCCGTGGTGCTCGCGCGTCTCACATTGCCGGCCGGCACCTACCTCGTGGACGCTGCGGCGTACCTCTCCCTGGAGCAGAGCGGCGGGCCCTTCGACACCGTGTCGTGCGGCCTCGACGCACCAGGGGAGACCTTCGCGACCCTGACAGCCTTTGGTCAGGTCACCTTCCCGCTCGCGACCAGCGTGGAGATCCCCGAGTCCGGAGGAGAGGTGACGGTCGAGTGCGTGAAGGGTCAGGCGGGTTCGGTGCGGGCCAGCGGCACGCTGAACGCCGTCAAGGTCGGTGCGCTCACCCTCCAGTGACGCGCCACTACGAGCCTGTGTGAGCGAAGTGCCCCGGGTGGGATTCGAACCCACACTGGACGGTGTTTGAGACCGCTTCCTCTGCCGGTTGGGATACCGGGGCCAGGGCGCCAGGGTACCCGCGCTCGCTTAGGCTCCTCACGTGACGCAGGCACAGCCGCGCATCGTCGTGGCCGAGGACGAGGCCGTGATCCGTATGGACCTCGTGGAGACCCTGCGCGAGGAGGGCTACGACGTCGTGGCCCAGGTGGCCGACGGTCAGTCGGCCGTCGAGCAGATCCAGGCCCTCGGGCCGGATGTCGCCCTGGTGGACATCGCGATGCCGGGCATGGACGGGATCGAGGTTACCCGGCGCGTCAGTGAGACGACGGCCGTCGTCGTCGTGACGGCCTTCGGCCAGAGGGAGCGCGTGGCGCTGGCGCGCGATGCGGGTGCCATGGCCTATCTCGTCAAGCCCGTCGGCCGTGACGACCTCGTGCCCGCGATTGAGATGGCCTGGTCGGGCTGGCTCACGCTGCGCGATCTCCGCGGGCAGGCCATCGAGTCCGCTGCGGCGGCCGAGCGGGCCGAGCAGCGGCTCGCTGACCGTCGAGATGTGGAGCGCGCCAAGTCGATCGTCTCCACACAACTCGGACTGGCCGAGGATGAGGCCTATCGGTGGCTGCGCCAGTCCGCCATGGACGCCCGCCTGCCCCTGGGGGATCTGGCCCGGCAGGTGCTGGCCTCGGCAGCCGATGGGGAGTAGCAAGGTCACGAAACGATAACGGCACGAGTCACGGTTTCCTAACCATCGTGTGACGATCCCCCGGGCGGGTGTTCGGCCACGTCATCCACAGGGTAGTTTCAGGTCACCATCACGGCGTGGTCACGTATCCGCGTGGCCCGCTACCCCTTAAGGAGAAATTGATGATCCGACGCAGCCCGATTGCGGGGGCAGTCGTGGTCCTCGGCGCCGCGAGCCTCGTGCTCGCAGCGTGCGGTGGCAGCAGCAGCACTTCGGAGTCCTCGAGCGCCGCACCGGCCTCGTCCTCCGCTGCTCCGTCATCGTCGTCCGCCGAGCCCGCACCCTCGACTGACTGCCAGAACACCCAGCTCAAGATCGGCACACTTCTGCCGGCGACGGGCAGCCTCGCCTACCTCGGCCCGCCCGAGTTCGCAGGCGTTGACCTCGCTGTGAGCGAGATCGACGCAGCTGGTGGCGTTCTCGGCCAGCCCGTGGTCAACGAGTACGGCGACTCCGGCGACACCGAGACCGACATCGCCTCGCAGACCGTTGACTCGCACCTCCAGAAGGGCGTGCAGGCGATCATTGGCGCTGCCTCGTCCGGTGTGACCTTCACGGTCATCGACAAGATCACGAGCAACGGCGTTCTCCAGATCTCGCCGGCCAACACCGCTCCGTCGCTGACCGACTACCCGGACAACGGCCTGTACTTCCGCACGGCTCCCTCCGATGCCCTCCAGGGCGCGGTTCAGGCATCCTTCGCGATCGACGCCGGCTTCACCGAGGGCGCGACCATCGCTCGCAAGGATCCCTACGGCGAGGGCCTGCAGAACGCCTTCGTTGCGGACTTCGAGGCCGGCGGCGGCACCATCACCACCGCTCTGACCTACGATCCCACCGCAGCTTCCTTCGAGGCTGAGGTCGCCGAGATCGCGGCGGGCAACCCTGAGTTCGTCCAGGTTGTCGGCTTCGATGAGAGCGTCAAGCTCATCCAGGAGATGATCAAGCAGGGCATTGGCCCGCAGGATGTGCAGATCTACCTGGCTGACGGCAACCTGTCCACGACCGCGTTCAAGGACTTCCCCAAGGACACGATGACCGGCGTGATCGGCACCGTGCCCACCGGTGATCCTTCGGTCGACGTCGAGGCGTTCAACGCCAAGCTCCTCGAGCAGGATCCCGCCCTCACCGACTTCGCCTACGGCGCACAGGCCTACGACGCGACGATGCTCGTCGCGATCGCGGCTGAGTACGCCGGTTGCGCCGACGGCACCGCGATCGCTGCGGCCATGCCGATGGTGGCGAACGCCGATGCGGGTGGCGAGGTTTGTGGCACGTACGCCGACTGCGTCGCGATCATCCAGGCGGGCGGCCAGCCCAACTACGACGGTGTGACCGGCCCGCTGGACTTCAACGAGTTCGGCGATCCCAAGTCAGCCACCATCGACGTGGTGCAGTACCTCACCAACACCAAGTTCGAGAGCATCGAGGTCGTCGGACCCGTCGAGGTCCCCGTCCCGTAAATGCACAAAGCACCTCAGTTGGCCCGGCCCCCTTGGGGACCGGGCCAACTGCTTGTGGGGGACAGGAAGTCGCGCACTCCCCCCGTGTGTCATGACGTCCGCATGTGTCCGGGATGCCCAAGAATGATGGGGGCGCCCGTCCGGCTGCCTGTCTGCCGAGGGGGACAGCCGTCGTGCGATCAAAGGTTCTGCTGTGGGCTGCGGGCGTGGTCGCTGTCCTGGTCGTCGTTGCAGGGGTCGCCTTGGTCGCGGTGCAACGGTCGGCAACCCCGCCGGATGCCGGCACGACCGGCGAGGCCAGCACGGAGTCCGGCGGTGTCAGCGCAAGTGCCAGCGCGGGCGCTACCCCCAGTGCGCTGCCGTGTGAGTCCGACGAGCTCGTCCTGGGCGGCCTGCTGCCTCTGACGGGTGATCTGGCCTTCCTGGGCCCAGCCGGTTCGGCTGCCATCGATCTCGCCCTGGCGGATATCGACTCCGCGGGCGGCGTGCTGGGTGGGCCTGTGAACTACCTGGCCGGGGACTCCGGGGACACCAGCACGGGTCTTGCGGCGGAGGCCGTCGCGAGCCACATCGCAGGTGGAGCCCAGGCGATCGTGGGTCCGGCTGCCTCAGCCGTCACCGTCAGCGTGATCGACCAGACCATCGGCGCAGGGGTCGTCCTCATCTCGCCCGCAAACACCGGCCCGGGTCTGACCGACTACGCCGACGAGCGGCTGTATTTCCGCGTGGTGCCCTCCGACGTCGCCCAGGGAAGCGCGCTCGCATCGGTGGCGGAGGGCCTCGGGTTGGCCTCAGGGGCGACGATCGCGCGCGCGGATGCCTACGGCCTCGGGATCCAGAGTGCCTTCGAGGACGCGTACGCCGCCTCGGGGGGAGTCGTCGAGGCATCCATCACGTATGACGCGGAGGAGTTCAGTTACGCAGGCGCAGTGGCTGAGATCGCGGCGACCGACCCTGAGTTCGTCTTCATAGCGGGCTTCGATGAGGCGGCCAGCATCCTTCGTGAGATGACCAAGCAGGGCATCGGTCCTCAGGACGTCCAGGTGCTCCTCGCCGAGGGAAGCGTGTCCACGACGGGCTACGAAGGCCTGCCCGAGGACGCCATGGCTGGCGTGCTCGGCGCGGTGCCCACGCGCGACCCCTCCGTGGACCCGGCGGACTTCACTAAGCGGCTCCTCAAGGAAGCGGGTGAGTTGACCACCTTCGCCTACGCTGCCGAGGCCTACGACGCGACGGTCCTGGTGGCCCTCGCTGCCGAGTACGCCGGGTGCGCCGATGGACGGGCGATCGCCCGGGCGCTTCCCGAGGTCGCCAATGCCCACCCGGGCAGCCGCACGTGCGCCACCTATGCCGATTGCCTCGGGGTCATCCAGTCGGGGAGCCAGCCGAAGTACGAGGGCGTATCCGGACCTCGGGACTTCAATGAGTTCGGCGATGCCCGGTGGGCAACCGTCGAGATCGTGCGTTACGTGACCAACACGAGGTTCAGGCCCATCGAGATCATCGGGCCGTTCGAGGTGTCGCTGCCCTAGGCCTTGGCAAGGGTGCCGAGGTAGAGCTCGATGACCTTGGGATCGTTAGCCAGTTCCCGACCGGTGCCCGTGTAGGCATTGGTGCCCTGGTCCAGCACATAGCCGCGGTCGACGATCTGCAGGCATCGAGCGGCGTTCTGCTCGACGATGACCACCGTGACCCCGGCGGCGTTGATCCCCTTGACGTTGACGAAGACCTCGTCCTGCAGGGCAGGGGAGAGGCCAGCACTGGGCTCGTCGAGAAGCAGGACGCTGGGGTTCATCATGAGTGCCCGGCCCATGGCAACCATCTGGCGCTCACCACCCGAGAGCGATCCGGCGCGCTGCTTGCGTCGCTCGGCCATCGTGGGGAAGATCGCGGCGACGCGTTCGAACTGCTCGGTGAAGAGCTTGGGATTCTGGTAGCAGCCGACCTGGAAGTTCTCCTCGATCGTCAGCGACGGGAAGACGTTATTCGTCTGCGGGACGAAGCCCACGCCTTCCTTGACCAGGGCATCGGCGCGCAGGTTGGTGATGTCCCGACCGCGCAGGGTGACGCGACCGGAGTTCACGCGCACCAGGCCGAACATCGCCTTGAGCAGTGTGGACTTGCCCGCGCCGTTAGGACCGATGATTCCGACGAGTTCGCCTTCCTTTGCCGTGAGGGAGCAGCCATTGAGGATGTTGACCCCGGGGAAGTAACCGGCGACGAGATCGTCGGCGTGGAGGACGTAGTCGCCCTCACCGGCGACGACCGGTCCGGGCTGACTGAGCTGCTCGGCGTTGAGGTCGATCTCCTCCGCGAAGACGGGGAGTTCGCCGGGGTCGTTCTCGTCGCCCGGTGGAATGCCGGCATACGGGTCGAAACCACTCATGATGACGTCCCCTCCGTGAGTGACTCGCCGCTCGTCGTGAGCTGCTGGTCATGGTGCGC
>JBIKKK010000010.1:0-26667 GCA_044360385.1 Candidatus Nanopelagicales bacterium | reverse complement strand
CGATGCGGCGCCAGCCCTTGTCGAGGACGGCCATCGACTCCTCGGAGAGGATCTCGTAGCGCGGCAGGGTGTTCTCAAACATCGACTCTCCCGATTCGCCGTGGTCGGAAATGCCTTGACCCGTTGGTCCCGCGATCCTACACTCAGATTTTGGAAGTGGTGTTCCATATAATGGAACTCTTGGGAAGGTCGCGTGGGAGGTTCGCAGATGACGGCGCCGATGGGCACGCAGGCGGTGGATCGCGCCGCCGCGGTGCTCACGGCCGTGCTGGGATCGACCGACCCCGTCACCTTCGCTGATCTCGTCGCCCGCACCGGACTCCCCAAGAGCACGCTCTCTCGACTCACGACGAGCCTGGAGCGCAATGCCCTGCTCCAGCGCACGAGCGTGGGGGCATGGCAGCCCGGCACGGCAATCACCGACTACGCGCTCTCGGTGCGACCCGAGGACGACCTCGTGCGCATCGCCCAGCCCTTCCTGGATGCGCTCGGTGCGTTGACCGGGGAGACGGTCAACCTGGCCATCCCCCTGGCCGGGGAGGTCCGCCAGATCGCACAGGTGGACTCGACGTATCTCCTCGGCGCGGTCAACTGGCTCGACCGGCCCGTGCCCTTCCACTGCAGTGCTCTTGGCCGGGTCTTCCTCGCGTACGGGACACCGATGCCCACCGGTCGACTGCCCAAGCTCACCGAGCGCACGATCACCTCGCGTGCGGAGTTGGCGGACGCGCTCGAGCGCGTCCGCTCCGAAGGGGTCGCGATCGTGGACTCTGAGCTCGAGCCAGGCCTGGTCGCCGTGGCGGCACCGGTGCACTCATCCGACGACACGGTGATCGCCGCCGTATCCGTCTCGGGACCGAGCGTGCGCCTCACGGCCGCCGAGATCCCGGCGGTCGCCCGGGCCGTCCAGGCGACCGCGGTCCAGATCGCCCTGGCACTGCGACCCACCCGATCCGCTATCCCCAACCCCACCGCACGAAAGGCAGGAGCGGCATGACTCCCGACGAGATCCTCAAGGGCCTCTACGACGAGACCATGGTGGGCAACAAGCCCGCAGTTCTGGAGCTCACGCAGACCGGCATCGACACCGGCTTGCCACCGGAGCGCATGCTCTTCGAGGCGCTCATCCCTTCACTCGAGGAGGTCGGTGCGCGCTTCGAGCGTGGTGACTGGTTCGTGCCCGAGATGCTCATCGCCGGCAAGGCAATGGCGGGCGCACTCGACCTCCTGCGACCGCTGCTCGCCCAGGGTGGCGTCGAGAGCGTGGGCACCTTCCTCATGGGCACGGTCAAGGGCGACGTGCACGACATCGGCAAGAACCTCGTCAACATCATGCTCGAGGGAGCAGGCTTCACGGTGATCGATCTCGGCGTGCAGGTCCCGCCGGAGAAGTTCGTGGCCGCCATCGAGGAGCACCAGCCCGACATCGTGGGCATGTCGGCGTTCCTCACCACCACGATGCCGATGTTCAAGGCCAACATCAACGCCATCGAGAAGGCCGGCCTGCGGGACAAGGTCGTCATCATGGTCGGCGGGGCGCCCGTCACCCAGGAATACGCCGACGTCTGCGGAGCGGACGGCTACGCAGCCGACGCGGCCACAGCCGTGCGCAGGGCCAAGGAGTTTGTCGCCGCCAAGCGAGCGGGCTAGGCGTGCCCAAGCTCCTTCCTCTCCTCGAGGATGTCGTCAAGAAGCCGGTGTGGGACTGCCGCATGTGCGGGCAGTGCGTCCTGCACTCCACCGGCATGACGTGCCCGATGACCTGCCCCAAGACGCTGCGCAATGGCCCCTGCGGAGGCGTGCGCGAGGACGGGCACTGCGAAGTCAAGCCGGAGATGCGCTGCATCTGGGTCAAGGCAGAGGAACGGTCCCACTCCCCGCTGAACCCCCATCACTGGGAAGAGGGTTTCAACGAACTCCGTCCGCCGGTCGATAACCGGCTCAAGGGGACCTCCTCGTGGCTCAACCTCGCGACCGGGCGGGATCGGCGTACGCCGGCGGGATGGGCTGGTGAGTCGCGCGAGCGCTTCTCTGCCGTTCCGGGCGCGAGCATGGTCGAGGTCGACGAGCCCACAACCCTGCCCGAGGGGTTCCACATATGAGCCGCCTCTCGACTCTCCTCGCCGAGGGCGCGCGGCCTGTCGTCACGGCGGAGTTCCCGAGCATCGACGGTGGCGGACTCGCCGCAGTGGAGAAGGCCGCCGACGAGTTGCGCCCCTTCGTCGATGCGGTCAACGCGACCGACAATCCCGCGGCGCATGCGCACGCATCCAACACCTCCATCGCCATCGGCATGCAGCAGTTCGGCCTCGAGCCGATCATGCAGGTGGTGTGCCGCGACAAGAACCGCATCGCAATGCAGGCCGACATCATGGGCGCGAGCCTCTTCGGGGTCGAGAACATCGCCTGCCTCACCGGAGACGATGTCACCGCCGGCGATGAGCCCGAGGCCCGACGCGTCTTCGACCTCGACAGCACCCAGCTCATCAAGGTCGCGAGCGGGCTGGCCGAGGGCCACTACCTCTCCGGCCGCGCCATCAAGCAGCCGCCCGAGCTCTTCGTCGGTGCGGTAGAGAATCCCTTCGCTCCCCCGCTGGACTACCGCGTGCTCCGCGCACTCAAGAAGGCCGAGGCTGGGGCGCGTTTCCTGCAGCTGCAGATCGGCTACTACCCCGAGCGTCTCGAGAACTTCGTCGCGGGCTGCGTCGAGCACGGGGTGACGCGCACGACAGCACTCATCCCCACGGTGGTGCTCACCAAGTCGGCCAAGGCACTGTCCTTCATGGACGAGTCCGTGCCGGGCATCTCCATCCCCGCAGAGATGATCGCCCGCGTCGCCGGAGCCGGCGACAAGGACGCCATCGCCGAGGAGTCCTACCAGCTGACCCTCGAGTTGAGTCGCCACGCGCTCTCCCTCCCCGGTGTCTCCGGGATTCACCTCACCGACTTCCGGCACGACGGTTCCCTCGAGCGGCTGGTCCGCGACCTGGGCATCGGCCCTGCCTTCGACCCGGTGGCGTCCGCTGCCGGCACCACCACCGCATAGGAGTCCCATGCACACCGTCCTCAGCTCGGCGCGCGCCAGCATCACCATTGGGCCCGATCAGCCCTTCTGCATCATCGGCGAGCGCATCAATCCGACGGGGCGCAAGAAGTTCCAGGAGCAGTTGCGTGTCGAGGACCTCTCGGCCGTCGAGATCGACGTCGCGCAGCAGATCGCCGGCGGGGCGATGATGCTCGACGTCAACATGGGTGCTCCCCTCATCGACGAGGTCAAGCTGCTCGGCGACGCCGTGCGACTCGTGCAGTCCCTCACCGACGTGCCTCTGTGCATCGACTCCTCGATCGTGGAGGCGCTCGAGTCCGGCCTCGCGGCGTACGAAGGAAAGGCACTCGTCAACTCCGTCACCATGGAACGCGAGCGCATCGAGCAGATCCTGCCGCTGGTCAAGCGCTACGGCGCCGCCGTGATCGCCCTGCCCAATGACGAGGAGGCGATCCCCGAGGATCCGCACCGTCGTCTGGAGCTGGCCAAGCAGCTCGTCGGGATCGCGACCGACGAATACGGCATCCCCATCGAGGACATCGTCGTCGACCCGCTCGCCATGCCCATCGGTGCGGATCACACGCTCGCGATGAAGACCATGGAGGCCATCCACCTCATCTCCACCGAGATCGGCGTCAACACCACCCTCGGTGCCTCCAATGTCTCCTTCGGCATGCCCGACCGTCACACGCTCAATGCCGTCTTCCTGCCCATGGCGATGAAGGCCGGACTCACGAGCGCGATCATGGACGCACGCACCCCACAGATCGTGACGGCCGTCAAGGGTGCCGATCTCATGATGGGCAATGACGAGTGGGGCGCCACCTGGATCGCGGCGCATCGCGCAAAGCAAGCGGCTGCGGAAGCAGCCGCCCAGGCTGCGCAGGCCGCGGAAGCCGCCGCTCAGGCATGACCGCCGTCGACGACGCTCCCACCGGCCCGGCGCGGGTAAGCCTCACCTTCCTGCCCGCGGGCAAGTCTGTGCGCGTGCCGAGCGGGGTGAGCGTCTTCGATGCCGCACTGTGGAACGGCGTCCCCGTCGATTCCACCTGCGGCGGTCATGGCACGTGCAAGAAGTGCAAGGTGAAGGTGCTCGACGCGAGCATGCCCATCACCGCCCTTGACGAGCGCGCCTTCTCAGCGGAGCAGTTGGCGGAGGGCTGGCGGCTTGCCTGCATGGCCACGGCGATGCGCGACCTCACCGTCGACGTGCCCGAGCTCACCACGCGCCCCAAGGCCGCGACGGTGGGCGTCGGCCGGCAGGTGATCCTGCGGCCAGCTGTGCAGAAGCGCTTCATCCAGCTCACCGACGCCACGCTCTCCGACCAGCGCACCGACGTGCAGCGGGTGCTCGATGCGATCGACGACCTCGAGCTGAGTGTTGATCCGCATGTGGTGCGCACGCTCGGCCGCACGCTGCGCTCGGCCAACTGGGAGGTGACCGCCGTCATCGTCGGCACCGAGCTCATCGCGGTGGAGCCCGGCGACACGACCGGCACGTCGTACGGCGTCGCCTACGACCTCGGCACCACCACTGCGGTCGCTACGCTCATGGACCTCACCACCGGCGCGCCCATCGCGGTCGCATCCATGCTCAACCAGCAGCAGCCCTTCGGTGCCGATGTCATCAGCCGCATCAGCGCGACCATGCTCGAGCCCGAGTCGCTGCCCAAGCTGCAGGAACTCGCGCAGGCCACCCTCGACGACCTCACGCAGGATGTCTGCCAGCAGGCCGGCGTCGAGCCGTCGTCGGTCTACGAAGTCGCCTTGGCCGGCAACGCGACGATGGCGCAGCTCGTGCTCGGCATCGATCCCGAGCCTCTCGGTGTGGCCCCGTTCATCCTCGCCACGGCGTCCTACTCCGACCTGCTCGCCACCGACCTCGGCGTCCACGTGCATCCGCGGGCGCGCGCGATGCTCTTCCCGCACCTGGGCGCCTACGTCGGCGGCGACATCATCGCCGGAGTGCTGGCGTCGGGGATGGATCGCGATAAGCGACTGCGCCTCTTCATCGATATCGGCACCAACTGCGAGATCGTGCTGGGCAACGGCGAGCGGCTCATGTCGACCGCCGCTCCCGCGGGCCCGGCGTTCGAGGCCGCATCGATCCGCTGCGGAATGCGCGCGGCACCCGGTGCCATCGAGGTCGTGTCCATTACCGACGACGGCATCACCCTGCAGGTCATCGGCGATGTCGCGCCCGTCGGCATCTGCGGCTCGGGCCTGGTCGATGTCATCGCCGAGCTGGCGCGCACCGGCCTGCTCGACTCCTCCGGTCGCTTCCTCTCCGATGAACGCATCGCCGAGGTGCGCCCTGATCTCGCCGACCGCTTCGTCGAGCGCGACGGTGAGCGCCTCTTCGTTCTCGCGACAGCAGAGGAGTCCGGCGAGGGCAATGACGTCTTCCTCAGCCAGCGCGACGTGCGCGAGCTGCAGTTCGCCAAGGCCGCCATCTCCACCGGGTGGAAGCTCCTGCTGGAGGAGTTCGGCGTGGAGGAGTCCGAGATCCAGCAGGTGCTGCTCGCGGGGTCGTTCGGCACGTATCTGTCTGCGCGCAGCGCGATCGGCATCGGCCTCGTGCCGCAGATCCCCGTGATGCGCATCGTGAGCGCGGGCAATGTCGCGGGCGAGGGCGCCAAGATGGCGCTGCTCTCGGACTCCGAGCGCCACGGCGCCCACGCTCTGCTCGACGAGATCCACTACGTCGAGCTCTCGGACCGCACCGACTTCAACGATCGCTTCGTCGATGAGCTCGCCTTCCCGTAGGTCGCTCCTCGAAGGGGCGGAGCCCCTTCGAAAGCGACTTCCTAGGCGCGCGCTCATCCTCTGCGGCGCACTGAGCGCCGACGCCACCGCGTGGATCGAGGAGTCCGGCGCCGACGTCGCGATCCATCCGCTCCCACCGCTGCTGCACAACCGACCCGAGCGCATCGCGTCCGAGGTCGAGCGGCTCGTGCTCGATCTGCGCGAGCGCTACGACGAGATCGCCATCGGCTATGCCGACTGCGGGACTCACGGAGCGCTGGACGAGGTGTGCGAGCGGCTCGGCGTACGCCGGCTCCCGGGCAGGCACTGCTACGACATCTACGCGGGCGAGCCGGAGATGACAGCACTCTGGGACGCCGAGCCCGGGACCTACGTGCTCACCGACTTCCTCGTGCTGTCCTTCGATCGTGTCGTGTGGCGCGAGCTCGGGCTGGATCGCTACCCGAAGCTTCGCGACGACTACTTCCGCCACTACTCGCGGGTGGTCTGGCTGGCGGGGCGGCGTACCCCCGACCTGGAGCGCGCAGCCCAGCGAGCAGCGGACCGCCTCGGGCTCCCCCTGGAGATCCTCGACGCCCCGGGCCGTCTCGCCCCGGCCCTGGGGAATCTGATGTACATCTCACCGCAGAACTGATATATCTGACCTGTGACCGCGGCCGTCCTCGTCCAGCCGGACTTCGGTGGACCCCTCTCCCAGGCCGACCTCGCCTACCGGGAGATCCGGGCCCTCATCGTCACCCTCGAGCTCCCCCCGGGATCCCTGCTCAGCGAGCCCGAATTGCAGGAGCGTCTCGGCCTCGGTCGCACCCCGATCCGTGAGGCACTGCGCACGCTCGCCAATGAACGGCTCGTCGAGGTCTACCCGCGCCGCGGGATGTTCGTCGCCGCGCTCGACCCGCGCGATCTCTCGGCCCTGTCGGAGGTGCGCGAGCAGCTCGAGCCCTACGCCGCCCGCCTGGCCGCAGAGCGGCGCACCGACGAGGATCTCGAGGTCATCGACGAGCTCATCGCCGACCTCGACGCCGTCGCGGTCGCACCCGACATGCGCCAGCTCATCGAGCTCGACCAGCGCATCCACCATCACATCTACCGCTGCGCGCACAATGCCTTCCTGCAGGACGCATGCGACCAGCACTACATGCACGCACTGCGGATCTGGTTCCTCGCCCTCGACCGGGTGAGCCACCTCGGCGATGCCGTCGCCGAACACCGTGACCTGCTCGTCGCTGTCCTTGAGGGCGATGCCCAGCGCGCCGCCGAGGTCATGTCCTCCCACGTCACGGGCTTCGAGACCGAAGTCCGCCGAGCCATCTAGAGCACTGTCAGTTACACCCGAGAGGAAGAAGAAGGATGAGCAACCTGCCGAGCAAGGCCAAGTGCGTCGTCATCGGCGCAGGCATCGTGGGCAATTCCGTGGCCTACCACCTGGCCCGCCTGGGCTGGCGCGACATCGTGCAGATCGACAAGGGACCGTTGCCCAATCCCGGCGGCTCCACCGGTCACGCGTCTAACTTCATCTTCCTCGTCGATCACAACAAGGAGATGGCCCAGCTCACGCTCGACAGCCTCAAGCAGTACATCGAGCTCGACACGTTCTTCGAGTCCGGCGGCATCGAGGTTGCTCGCACCCCCGAGCGCATGCAGGAGCTCACCCGTCGCATCACATCGGGCAAGTCCTGGGGCATCGGCGACATGAGTCTGCTCACGCCCGATGAGGTCAAGGAGATGGTGCCCTTTATCGACGAGACCGTCATCCTCGGCGGCTTCTACACCAAGGGCGTCGGCGTCTGCGATTCACTGCGCGCCGGCACGCTCATGCGCGAGAAGGCCATCGAGATGGGCGCCCTGCAGTCCTTCGCCAACGTCGAGGTCAAGGACCTCACCGTTGAGGACGGCCACATCAAGTCCGTCGTCACCGACCAGGGCACCATCGACGCCGACTACGTCGTCATCGCCACCGGCTGCTGGAGCCGTCAGCTCGCTGCCATGGCGGGCGCGCAGATCCCCCTCACCCCGGCCGTGCACCAGATGAAGGACATCGGCCCTGTCGCGATGTTCGCCGACGCCAAGGGCGACCTGGAGTACCCCATCGTCCGCGACATGGACACCAACATGTACGAGCGCCAGCACGGCACGGGCCTGGAGATCGGCTCCTACGCCCACCGCCCGATCCTCTACGACGCAGAGGACATCCCCTCGAACGCCGAGGCCGCGCTGTCGCCCACGGAGTTTCCTTTCACCCCCGACGACTTCGCCGACCAGGATGAGCACGCCCTCGAGCTCATGCCCGAGATCGTCGGTGACGAGGGTGCACAGGAGAAGTACGCGATCAACGGACTCCTCTCCCTCACTCCCGACGGCATGCCGATCCTCGGCGAGACGCCCGAGGTCAAGGGCCTGTGGTCCGCCTCTGCCGTCTGGGTCAAGGAGGGACCGGGCGTCGGACGCGCCATGGCGGAGTGGATGGTGCTCGGCCAGCCCGAGATCGACCTGCACGCCTCCGACATCGCGCGCTTCTACCCCGAGCAGACGACCACCAAGCACATCAAGGACCGTGCATCGGAGGGCTTCAATAAGACCTACGGCATCGTGCACCCCGCCGAGCAGTGGTCATCCAATCGCGGTGTGCGCAAGTCGCCCTACTACGACCGTGAGGCCGGGCTCGGCGCAGTCTTCTACGAGACCGTCCTGTGGGAGCGCCCCTTCTGGTACGAGTCCAATGCCGGTCTCGTGGCGAAGTACGGCGATGCCGTGATGCCGCGCACCGCCGAGTGGGAGTCGCGCTGGTGGTCACAGATCATCAACGCCGAGCACCTGCAGATGCGCGAGACGGCCGGCCTGGTTGACCTCACCGCCTTCGCGCTCTTCGACATCACCGGCCCGGGGGCCCTCGCCACCGTGCAGCGCGTCTGCATGCGCCAGATGGACGTCGCGGTGGGCAAGGTCGTCTACACCCCGGTGCTCGCCCCCAACGGCGGCTTCCGCTCCGACCTCACCGTGATGCGACTCGGCGACGATCACTTCCGTGTCGTCACCGGCGGCGCTCATGGCATGAGCGACTTCAAGTGGTTCAAAGACAACGCCGCCGAGGGAGCGACCTTCACCAACCTCACCGACGCGATCTCCACCATCGGCCTGTGGGGCCCGAATGCCCGCACGATCCTCTCCGCCGTCACCGACGCCGACGTGAGCCACGAGGGCTTTGGCTTCGGCACCTGCCGGGAGATCACCATTGCCGGCAAGACCGTGCTCGCCTCGCGTATCTCCTACGTCGGTGACCTCGGCTGGGAGATCTACGTCCCCATGGCTGATGGACTCACCGTGTGGGACGCGATCTGGGGAGCAGGCCAGGAGCACGGGCTCATCCCCGTCGGCATCGGCGTCTACGGCACGACCGGGCGCCTCGAGAAGGGCTACCGCGCGTACGGGCCGGAGCTCGAGGGTGACTTCACGGTCGTCGAGGCCGGCATGAGCCCGAAGAAGATCAAGGACGCCGACTTCATCGGCAAGGAGGCGCACCTGCGCCATCGCGACGAGGCACCCGCAGCCACGATGTGCCTGCTCACGGTCGACGATCACACGTCGTCGACCGGTGAGAAGCGCTACATGATGGGCGGCGAGCCGATTCTCACCAAGGACGGGCTGCCCATCACCGATGCGCACGGTCGCCGCTCCTATGTCACGTCGGCGGGATCGGGCCCCTCGGTCGGCAAGCACATCCTCATGACGTACCTGCCCCCGGAGTACTCCGCAGCTGGTACCCACCTCGTCGTGGAGTACCTCGGCGAGCAGTATCCGGTCACCGTCACCGGATCTGGCGCGCTCTTCGACCCGAACAACGATCGGATCGTGTCGTGAACATCGCCGTGTGCATCAAGCGCATCCCACTCTCCCCCGGCAGGTGGACGCTCACGGCCGACGAGACCGCGATCGATACCAGCGGCAGCGCCATGGGCTGGACCCTCAGCCCTCACGAGGAGTGCGCCGTCGAGGCGGCCGTGCAGCTCGCCGAGGGTGACGGGTCGGTCACGGCCTTCTCCCTCGGCACGCCGGAGTCGGCGGAGCAGATCCGCGAGGTCATGGCGGTCGGCGTCGATCGGGGCGTCCTCCTCGAGACCGATGGATCGGACTGGGACGGCCAGGCCACCGCGGCTGCTCTCGCATCCGCCATCAGCGCCGACGCCACCGACTTCGACGCCGTCATCGTGGGCACGGAGTCGGCTGACGCCTCGGGCTACCAGGTCGGCGTGCGCATCGCCCATGCGCTCGGCTGGCCCATCGTGACCAACGTCAAGGGACTCAGCGTCGAGGGCGGCGTCGCCCGCTGTGAGCGCGTCGTCGGCTCCGAGCGCGAGGTCTACGAGGTCACCCTGCCCGCGGTCATCGCGGTGAAGGACGGCGTCAACATCCCGCGCTACCCCTCGGTCCCCGGACGCATCAAGGCACGCAAGAAGCCACTCGACACGGTCAGCGCCGAGGGTCGGACCGCCCGCGTCGAGAAAGTCACGCTCGCGCTGCCTCCTCAGGAGACCAGCAGCGCCAAGGTCCTCGGCACCGGCGCCGACGCGGCTCCCCAGCTTGTAGAGGTCCTCAAGGAGATCGGAGTGCTCACATGATCCTCGTCTACGTCGATCACGATCGCGGAGTCCTCGACGACTTTTCGCTCCAGGCCGTCGCAGCCGCACGCGGCCTGGACGCCGATGTGCAGGCCGTCATGGTGGGCGCCGACGCCGTCACCGCGGCAGCCCGGCTCGGCGAGTTCGGAGTCACGGCGACGCACGTCGCCGTCGATCCGCGCATCACCGACTACGCCCCCATGGCGACGGGTCGAGCCGTGGCTCAGATGGCACGGCAGCTCTCCCCCGCCGCGGTCCTCGCCGTCGGCTCACCGCGTGGCAACGAGGTGCTGGCACATGCCTCGGCGATCCTCGACGAGCCCTTTGCAGCCGACTGCACGGCGATCACCCTCGGTGACGGGGTCTCCACCGTGACGCGCAATCGCTGGGCCGGCAACGTCCTGGAGAACGCACGCGTGCACGCGCCGATGCTCATCGCGTCGACTGCCCTGCACTCCTTCGCCGCGGATCCGGTCACCGGCTCGGGCCCCGCAGCGGTCGTGGAGTTCGCACCCGCGCTCACCGACGCCGATCTCGCCGTGCGGATCGTGGATCGCGTGGGCGGTGGGACTGGTGGCGTGAGCCTTGCCGAGGCCAAGGTCGTCGTCTCCGGCGGTCGTGGCGTAGGCGAGGGCGGCTTCGGCCCACTCGAGGAGCTCGCTGCCCTGCTCGGTGGCGCAGTCGGCTGCTCGCGAGTGGTCACCTCAGCCGGATGGCGCCCCCATGCCGAGCAGGTGGGCCAGACCGGCACCAAGGTCGCGCCTGATCTCTACATCGCCATCGGCATCAGTGGCGCGACCCAGCACATCGCCGGTTGCAAGAACGCCAAGACGATGATCGCCATCAATACCGATCCGGACGCGACCATCATGTCGTTCGCCGACTACGCCGTTATCGGCGATGCGGCGACGGTCGTGCCCGCACTCGTCGAAGCCGTCCGCGCCGCTAAGTCCTAGAAACATGTCCTAGAAAGAGGAAGAGTCATGCCGTCCGATATCGAGATCGCTCAGGCCACCGAGATGGACCCCATCTCCGAGGTGGCCGCCTCCCTCGGCATCCCGCAGGAGGCCCTGGAGCCATACGGCCACTACAAGGCCAAGGTGTCCAATGCCTGGCTCGACTCGCTCCCCGAGCGGCCCGGCTCTCACCTCATCCTCGTGACCGCCATCAGCCCGACACCAGCCGGCGAAGGCAAGACGACCACGACGGTCGGCCTCGGCGATGGCCTGCGCCGCATCGGTAAGGACGCGATGATCTGCCTGCGCGAGCCCTCCCTCGGGCCGGTCTTCGGCATGAAGGGCGGCGCCGCGGGCGGCGGCTACGCACAGGTGGTGCCGATGGAGGACATCAACCTGCACTTCACCGGTGACTTCAGCGCGATCGGGCTGGCCAACAACCTCCTCGCGGCGCTCATGGATAACCACATCCACCACGGCAATGCCCTCGGCATCGACGTGCGTCGCATCACCTGGAAGCGCGTCATGGATATGAATGACCGTGCGCTGCGCGACATCGTCGTGAGCCTCGGCGGTCCCGCCAACGGCTACCCCCGCGAGGACGGCTTCGACATCGTCGTGGCGTCAGAGGTCATGGCCATCTTCTGCCTCGCCACATCACTCGAGGACCTCAAGGAGCGTCTCGGCAACATCATCGTGGCCTACAACCGCGACAAGCAGCCCATCCGCGCGCGCGACCTCGACGCCGACGGTGCCATGACGGTGCTCCTTAAGGATGCCTTCCAGCCCAACCTGGTGCAGACGCTCGAGCACACCCCCGCCTTCGTGCATGGAGGCCCCTTCGCCAACATCGCGCACGGCTGCAACACCGTGGTGGCGACCAAGGCGGCCCTCAAGCTCGCCGACTACGTCGTCACGGAGGCCGGCTTCGGCGCTGACCTCGGCGCGGAGAAGTTCATCGACATCAAGTGTCGCAAGTCGGGGCTGCGCCCCTCGGCAGCCGTGATCGTCGCCACCATCCGCGCGCTGAAGTACCACGGCGGAGGTGACCTAAAGACGATTACCGAGGAGGATCTCGGCGCCCTCGAGAAGGGCATCGTCAATCTTCGGCGCCACATCGAGAACGTTAGAGACGTCTACGGCGTACCCGTCATCGTCTCCATCAACAACTTCACCTCGGACACTCAAGGAGAGGTGGACCTCCTGCGCCGCCTCGTCACCGACGCGGGCGCCCAGGTCGTGCTCGCCACGCATTGGGCCGATGGTGGCGCCGGCACGGAGGATCTCGCCCGCGCGGTGGTCGAACTGTGCGAGCAGCCCAGCGAGGTCACCTTCGTCTACCCCGACGAGGCCAGCCTCTGGGAGAAGATCGAGGCGATCGCGACGCGCGTCTACCGCGCCGACGAGGTCACTGCCAGCTCCAAGGTGCGCACGCAGCTGCGCGAGCTCCAGGACATGGGCTACGGCCACCTGCCGGTGTGCATCGCCAAGACGCAGTACTCGTTCTCCACCGATGCTGCCCTCCGGGGGGCACCTACGGGGCACAGCCTCGACGTGCGCGAGGTGCGGTTGTCGGCCGGTGCGGAGTTCGTGGTCGTGGTCTGCGGCGACATCATGACCATGCCCGGACTACCCAAGGCGCCGGCTGCCCAAAAAATTGACCTCGTCGACGGCGCGGTCGTGGGACTCTTCTGACATGACCTACGACATTCACACGGTCGAGATCGAGCCACAGCATGCCGCCGTCGTCTCCGGGACCTGCACGGTCGAGGAGGTCGGGCCCTTCCTGGGCCAGGCCTTCGACCAGGTCCTCAGCGCACTGGCACGTGAGGCAGTCGCCGTCGACGGCAAGCCCTTCGCCCGCTACGACATGGTTGATGGTGGGTTCCGCGTCGAGGCAGGCTTCCCGTGCCCGCCCGACCTGGACCTCGACGGAGACGTGCGCACGGTCACGCTTCCGGGCGGCACGGCGGCTGTGACGACGCACCTCGGTGCCTACTCCGACGTCGCCGCGGCGTATGCAGCGATCGAGGCCTGGTTCGCCACGTCAGGCCACCGCCCGACGGGCGCACCGTGGGAGACCTACCTGGACGGGCCCGAGGTGCCCCAGCCGCGCACGACGGTCACCTGGCCCTGCGCCCTCGACTGAGAGCCCCCGGTCAGGATTGAACTGACGACCTACCGCTTACAAGGCGGTTGCTCTACCACTGAGCTACGGAGGCGGGCCGCCCTATCCTGCCAGGCGGCTTAGATGCGTGGTCTCAGGAGCCCAGCGAAACGCAGTCGACATCCGCGGGGATGCCCTGGGGCACCGAGAAATTCGCCAGGGCGATGAGCTCCCACTTCCCCTCCGGGCTGAGCAGATACGTGAGCAGGCGCGGGGACGCGGTGTCGCGATACTCATCACCTTCCATGACGAGCTCGCTCACAACCGCGTCGAAGGAGACGACGAGGAGATCGCCGTCGCGCGCGACCCCGACGTTGGCGAAGTCGTAGGCCTGAGCGGGCGCCCATTCGATGGGCTCACCGTCGGCTGTCGGCCACCCCTGCCCGTCGGCGAGCTGGATCTGGTTGGCGGCATGGAGGAATCTTTCGGATGACTGCCCCGTCGTGAGGTCACGCCACTGCTCGACCAGGGACGTGCCCAGGGCAACATCCTCAGCGCTGGCGGATGGCTCCTCGCCCGTCACGGGAATGGGATCCTGCTCGCAGATCGCTGCGATGGCGCCGTTGAAGTTGGCGTAGCTCACCGCCACCCAGTGGCCCAGCACGTCGTCCCACTGAAACACCGAAATACGCGGGGCCTTCTCCGCGCTCATGACGACGCCTGCGTCCGGCGCAGTCGCTCCGGGCTGGCTGACGAAGTAGCGAATCACGCGGATGTCCTCCCGCGGCTCGGTCACGACGAAGTCCGACAGCTCAAAGTAATCGATATCAAGCGGCACGAAGTTGCCCGCCGTATACCGCTGGCCTGTTGCTCGCATCAGGGTGAACGCCGGATCGAGGTAGGGCCTGACGATGGCCATACCTGCTTCCACTTCCTCAGGAGTGGTCGCGACCTCGCCAGCTCCACGCCCTGTGAGCGCCAACAGCCCGAACCACGCGTAGATGAGATCCTCTCCGCTCGCCTCGCGATCCGCGAAGGCGGCCTCAGGATCCGCGAAGGCAGCGGGAAGGGCCTCAGGAGCGGGACTCTCGCTCGTCGCAGACTGGCCACCACATGCCACCAGCAGGACGGCGGCCGCGAGGCCGACGATGACCATCACGCGAGGGAGCTCCATGCGGAGGAACCTAGCGGCCGGAGTCACTAGAATCTAGGTCAACCACCTGGAGGAACAGTGACCCATCCCACCGTCGTCTCATCGACCTGGCAGTCCCTGCACGACCGACTCGAGGACTGGGGCCTAAAGCCAGGCGCCGACTCGGGCGAGCCGATGACGAGCGGAGTCATCCTCAAGACGTGGGAGAACGTCGAGACCGGGCTGTGGCAGTGCACGCCCGGCGGCTGGACCGTGGAGGACCGCCCGGACGAGGAATCCGTAATCATCCTCGCCGGGCGCGCCCGCGTCACCGATGCCGATGGCACCGTGACGGAGATTTCCGAAGGAAGCACCGTCATCTTCCCCCGCGGGTGGTACGGCCGCTGGGATGTGGAGGAGACGCTCGTGAAGTATTACGTCTCTATCCGCTGAGGCTCAGCCCTCGACGATGATCTCGCCAGCCTCGGCGACGAGGTTGCCGTCTGCGTCGTAGACATCGACGACGTCCTCCTCGACCACGAGGTTGCCATCGGCATCGAAGACGTCGATGGTCTCCTCGACGATGGAGCCGTCCTCGCTCGTGACGACCATGACGTCGTCGACGACCGTGCCGATCACGTTGCCGTTGTCATCGACGAGCTCGGTGACCTCGATGGACTCGCCTACCTCGATGTCGTCGTCAGCCATGGCACTTCCTTCCTTAGGGGTGGGCCCCATCCAAGTGGATGGAGGACGTGCGGGCGGGGAGTTTCCCCAGGATTCATCCCTCGAGGCGAGAGAGAGCCGCCGTGACACGGGGGTCCAGGTCACCAGGATGGGCACCGTCGAACTCCGCGAGCTCGGCGATCATCGCCGGGGTCCAAAAGGCGCGCAAGTGGTCCGTCATGCGAGCAACCGCCTGCTCATCGGTGAGCCCGACGCAATTGGCAGCGATCTGACCGGACATCCGGGTCAAGGTCTCGATACGCACGGCTAGGCGTGGACCGATTCCGCGCCCGCCGCGACGGTGCTCGCCTCGGGCCCGCGCAGGGTCGGCGTGACCTCCACCGCGGTCACCTTGTACTCCGGGCAGTTGGTCGCCCAGTCCGAATACTCCGTGGTGATCACATTGGCACCGCTGCCGGGGAAGTGGAACGTCGTATAGACCACACCAGGCGGCACGCGATCGGTCACGTTCGCCCGCATGACCGTCGTGCCGACGCGGCTCGCGATCGTGACCCACGTGCCATCGGCAATGCCGCGTGCCTCGGCATCGGCTTCGTGGATGTCGAGGACGTCCTCGTCATGCCAGGCCACATTGGCGGTGCGCCGCGTCTGCGCCCCGACGTTGTACTGACTGAGCACGCGCCCCGTGGTGAGCACAAGGGGATAGCGACGGGTCGTGCGCTCATCGGTGGGCACGAACGGCGTGACCTGGAAGGCACCCTTGCCGCGCACGAAGCCCTCGACGTGCATGATCGGGGTGCCTAGCGGATGAGCGGCATTGCACGGCCACTGCACGCTGCCTACCTCGTCAAGGAGCGCGAAGGAGACACCGGCAAAGGTCGGGGTGAGGCTGGCGATCTCATCCATGATCTCGCTGGATGAGTCGTAGTGCATGGGGTAGCCCAACGCCGCGCTGAGATCGCAGGTGACCTGCCACTCCTGCTTGCCGGTCTTGGTCGCCATGACCGGGCGCACGCGGTTGATGCGGCGCTCGGCGTTGGTGAAGGTTCCGTCCTTCTCAAGGAACGACGTGCCCGGAAGGAAGACGTGGGCGAAGCGAGCCGTCTCGTTGAGGAAGAGATCCTGGACGATGACGAGGTCCATGGACTCCAGTGCTCGCTGAACGTGCTGGGTGTTGGGATCGGACTGGGCGATGTCCTCACCCTGCACGAAGAGCGCCTTGAACTCACCCATCACGGCGGCATCGAGCATGTTGGGGATGCGCATGCCGGGATCGCCGCGCAGCTCCGCACCCCACAGCACCTCGAACTGCTCGCGGACTGCGTCATCGGAGACGTGTCGGTAGCCCGGAAGCTCGTGGGGGAAGGAGCCCATGTCGCACGAGCCCTGGACGTTGTTCTGCCCGCGCAGCGGGTTGACGCCCACGCCTTCGCGACCGATATTGCCCGTTGCCATCGCGAGATTGGCCATGGCCATGACCATCGTCGATCCCTGGCTGTGCTCGGTGACGCCCAAGCCGTAGTAGATGGCGGCGTTGGCTCCCGCGGCGAAGAGCCGCGCGGCCGCGCGGAGTTCCTCGGCGGGGACCCCGGAGAGTGCCTCGACGGCCTCGGGGGAGTTCTCCGGCTGGCGGATGAAGTCCTCCCAGGCGGCGAAGGTCACCGGATCGCACCGGTCGGCGACGAACTCTCGATCGATGAGTCCCTCGGTCGCGACCACGTGCCCCATGGAGTTGACAATCGCGACGTTGGTGCCGGGCTGCAGCTGCAGGTGATAGTCGGCCTCGATATGGGGTGAGCGCACCAGGTCGATGCGCCGCGGATCCACGACAATGAGTCGCGCGCCCTCGCGGAGCCGCTTCTTCATGCGAGAGCCGAAGACCGGGTGCGCATCCGTGGGATTGGCCCCGATGACCATGATCACGTCGGCCTTGGCGACCGACTTGAAGTCCTGCGTGCCTGCCGAGGTGCCGAAGGTCTGCTTGAGTCCGTAGCCCGTGGGCGAGTGGCACACCCGCGCGCACGTGTCGACGTTGTTCGTGCCGAAGGCCGCGCGCACCATCTTTTGCACGACGTACACCTCTTCATTGGTGCAGCGTGATGAGGTGATGCCACCGACACTGTCGACACCGTACTGATCCTGGATCGCACGGATGCGCTCGGCAGCAAAGCCGATCGCCTCCTCCCAGCTCGCCTCGCGCCAGGGCTGGTCGATTGACTCGCGTACGAGCGGGGTCAGGACGCGATCGGTGTGGGTGGCGTAGCCCCAGGCGAAGCGGCCCTTCACGCAGGAGTGGCCCTCATTTGCCCCACCATTCTTGGAGGGCACCATGCGCACCAGCTCGTCGCCGCGCAGCTCAGCCTTGAAGGAGCAGCCCACACCGCAGTAGGCACAGGTGGTCTCCACGGTGCGGGTCGGCATGCCGAGGTCGATGACCGACTTCTCCTCGAGCGTCGCCGTCGGGCAGGCCTGCACGCAGGCACCGCACGAAACGCACTCGCTGTCGAAGAAGCTGCGCCCGCCGGGGCTCACCTTGGAGTCGAAGCCACGGCCGACGATGGTGAGAGCGAGCGTGCCCTGGATCTCATCGCATGCGCGCACGCACCGGCTGCACACGATGCACTTGGACTCGTCGAAGGCGAAGTAGGGGTTGGAGGCATCGGTCGGCGCATCGAGATGGTTCTCGCCGTCGTAGCCGTAGCGCACCTCCCGCAGGCCGACCACTCCCGCCATGTCCTGGAGCTCGCAGTCGCCATTGGCCGGGCAGGTGAGACAGTCCAGTGGATGGTCGGAGATGTAGAGCTCCATGACATTGCGGCGGAGCTCCTCGACGCGAGGAGTCTGGGTGCGCACCACCATGCCGGGCTCGCACGGCGTGGTGCAGGAGGCGGGAGTGCCGCGCTTGCCGTCGATCTCGACCAGGCAGAGCCGACAGGATCCGAAGGGCTGGAGGGAGTCGGTGGCGCAGAGCTTGGGTACGCCGACCCCGGCCTCCGCCGCGGCGCGCATGACCGAGGTGCCCACGGGGACCGAAACCGGGATGCCATCGACGATGACATCGATGCTCTCCGGTGACGTGGATGCCGGAGTGCCGTAGTCGGGCTCGTGGAGCAGGGTCATGGCCTCACCTCGGGAGTGCGGTGGAAGTCCTCAGGGAAGTGTGCCAGAGCACTGCGGACAGGCAGGGGCGTGAGGCCGCCCATGGCGCACAGCGACCCGTCGGTCATGGTCGTGCAGAGATCCTCAAGGAGGACGAGATTGCGTTCGCGCTCGACCCCCGCGGTGATGCGGTCAATGACCTCCACTCCACGGGTCGAGCCGATCCGGCAGGGGGTGCACTTGCCGCACGACTCGACGGCGCAGAACTCCATCGCGAAGCGAGCCTGGGCCGCCATGTCGACGGTGTCATCGAAGGCCACGATGCCGCCGTGGCCAAGCAGGCCACCCGCGGCGGCGAGTGCCTCGTAGTCCATGGGCACGTCCAGGGTGTCCGCGGGGAGGTAGGCGCCGAGGGGTCCACCGACCTGCACCGCGCGCAAGGGGCGCCCGGAGAGGGTGCCACCGCCGTAGCCCTCGACGAGCTCGACGAGCGTGACACCGAAGGCGAGCTCGACGATGCCGCCGCGCGCGATGTTGCCCGCGAGTTGGAAGACCTGGGTGCCGCGCGACCGCTCCATGCCGAGTGCTTGATACGCCGCGGCGCCATCGGCGATGATCCCCGGCGCTGCGGCGAGAGTGAGGACGTTGTTGACGAGCGTCGGCTTGCCGAAGAGGCCCTGGAGTGCGGGGATGGGTGGCTTCGGGCGCACCATGCCTCGCCTGCCCTCGAGGCTCTCGAGCATGGCGGTCTCCTCGCCGCAGACGTAGGAGCCCGCGCCCTCGACAACGCGGATGTCGAAGGCGCGGCCGGAGCCCATGACGTCAGGGCCGAGCCACCCGTCGACGCGCGCGATATCGACAGCTGTGCGCAGGGTCGCAATCGCATCGGGGTATTCGGAGCGGACGTAAATCAGTCCCTGGGTCGCTCCGGTCGCGATGCCCGCGATGGCCATGCCCTCGAGCAGAGTGAAGGGATCGCCCTCCATGAGCATGCGATCGGCGAAGGTGCCGCTATCTCCCTCGTCGGCATTGCAGCAGACGTACTTCTGGTCGGCGTCGGCCTCGAGGACCGTGCGCCACTTGATGCCCGCGGGGAAGCCCGCTCCACCTCGGCCGCGCAGGCCCGAGGCGAGGACATCGGCGACGATCTCCGCCTGCGGGATTCCGACGGCACGCTCGAGCCCGCGCAGGCCGCCGTGGGCGCGGTAGTCGTCAAGGTCCAGCGGGTCGATGACACCGACGCGCGCGAAGGTCACGCGCTGCTGTGAGGCAAGCCAGTCGATCTCGTCGACGAGACCTACGGAGAGGGCGTGCGCGGCGCCCTCGGCGAGACCGGCGTCAAGGAGACCTTCCACGTCCCGCATGGCCACCGGGCCGTATCCCACGCGGCCCGCAGGAGTCTCGACCTCGACCAGTGGCTCGAGCCAGAGCAGTCCGCGCGATCCATTGCGCACGATCTCGGCATCGACACCGCGCTCGCGCAGGCCCGACTCGAGCGCGGCCGCTACCTCATCGGCGCCGACGGATCGAGCGGCGCTGTCACGCGGCACATAGACGCGAATCATGCGCGCACCTCCTGCGCGCGGGCGACGGCATCGCGGATGCGCTCGACATCGCAGCGACCGAGCAGGCGGCCCTCGACCATGGCGGCCGGGCCGAGCGCGCAGTCACCCAGGCAGTAGACGGCCGAGAACTCCACACCGTCGACGCGCTCTCCGAGCGGGACGCCGTACGCCGCCTCGAGGTCATGGACGAACTGACGCGAGCCGACCGACTGGCAGGCCTCGGCCACACAGACCTGCACGTGCACCTCGGGCGGGGGCGACTGACGCAGATCGTGGTAGTAGGTGAGGACTCCGACGACCTCAGCGCGGGAGACGTTGAGCTCTCCGGCGATGAGGTCGACCGACTCATCCGGCACCCAGCCGAAGACCTGCTGGATGCGCTGCAGGGCAGGCAGGACGAGTCGCTCGGCGGCGGGCAGGGATCGCAGGGCGCTCGCGCCGGCATCCACCGACCACGCCTGGTGACCGGGCACCTGGCACCACCCTTCATCGCCGACAACCCCAGGCCTCAAGGGTAGGCCACGCCAGCGTGCATAGGGAGAGCTCGCGCGACGGCGGATTCAACGTTCCACAGTGTGGAACCACAGATAGAGCACGGCGCTCTTCTGTGGTCCACCCCTAGGCTGAGGCGTCCACCTGCGAAGGGGAAGCCATGGCCTCGACCGACCGACGCCGCGTGCTGCGGTGGCGCGACGGGGTCGTCGATGCCGGCCCCGACGCCCTCGCCATCGAGGAGCCGCTGGAGATCGAGGTGGACGGAGTCTCGGTCTCGACGACGATGCGCACCCCCGGGCACGACATCGAGCTCGCACTCGGGTGGCTCGTGGCCGAGGGCGCGCTCACGTCCATCGACGACCTCGTGGAAGCCAAGGAGTGCTTCGAGCACGTCGATGACGATCCGGAGCAGGTGCGCCGCATCGTGCAGGTGACCACCCGGAGCAAGGTGCCTGTAGAGCCGAGACTTCATGCGACATCGAGTGCGTGCGGGGTGTGCGGTGCCGATCTCATCGCGATGACCCAGCGCACCTGCCACTGGCCGCTGAGCCAAGACGTCACGACCTTCGATGTCGCCCACGTGCTGCGTCAGCCCGAGGCGTGCCTTGCCGCACAGCGAGGATTCGCCGCAAGCGGAGGCCTGCATGCCGCGGCGATCTTCACCCCCGAGGGCGAGCTCCTCTGCCTACGCGAGGACGTCGGTCGACACAACGCAGTCGACAAGGTGATCGGCTGGGCACTGCAGGAGCGGATGCTGCCGCTGCGCGGTCACGCGCTCCAGGTGAGCGGTCGCGCGTCGGCTGAGCTCGTGCACAAGGCCGTGATGGCCGGTGTACCCCTGCTCGCGGCGGTGTCGGCGCCCAGCACTCTCGCGGTCGGCCTCGCCCGTGAGAGTGGGCTCACGCTCGTCGGTTTCGTCCGCGACGGGTCGCTCAATGTCTACGCCGGCGCGGAGCGCCTCGGTCTCTCTGATTAGTCGGCTTCGAGTACGTCCCTCGTCGTCACCACGGTCGCAAACTCGCCGTGGAGATTGGCGGCCGTGACACGCGAGATCTCCTCGGCCGGGATGACACTGCCGTCCGGCGCCACCCGATCGAAGGTGTGGGTCGCATCGATGACAAAGGTCACGTCGTAGCCGAGGTTGCCGGCCATGCGCGCGGTCGTCTCGCAGCAGTGGTTGGTGGTCACCCCGCAGATGGTGAGACGCGTGATCCCGCGATCGGTGAGCCAGGCGTGAAGATCCGGATCGCCGTAGAAGGCTGAGTTGACGTTCTTCGTGATGATTACGTCGCCCTCGATGCCTGAGCGCAGGTCGTTGCCGGACTGGCCTGGCCTGAGAGGCGATCCGGGCGAGGTCGAGTCGTGGCGGACGATGACGACGGGTCGCTCAGCAGAGCGCCATGCGGAGATAAGGCTCGCGATGTTGGCCTCGCACTGAGGGTTGTCGCGCCGGCCCCACGCCGGATCATCGAAGCCCTCCTGGACGTCGACGACGACGAGCGCATGCTGCGGATCGGGAGCGAGGGTCATGGCCTGAGGCTAGCCTCCGGGCATGCATATCGAGATCGCACTCGACGTCAATGACGCCCCCGGCATGATCGCCTTCTGGTCGGCGGTGCTCGGGTACGACGTCGAGGATGAGGGGCGCTTCGACGCTCCCAATCGCATCTACTGGTCGCTCGTCGATCCTGCCGGCCGCGGGCCGCGCCTGGTGATCCAGCGCGTGCCGGAGCCGGTGACGGCCAAGCCGCGGATTCACATCGACGTACACGAGCCCGACATCGAGGCGGCGGCCGCACGCGCCGTCGCGCTAGGAGCGAAGCGGATCGATGAGGCCCCCGTCGTCGAGGTGAGCACCGCGTGGATCCGGCTCGAGGACCCCGAGGGCAACGTCTTCTGCATCGTGCAGGAGCGCCGCGACTGAGACACGCGCGAGGGTTAGCACTCGATGGTGCTTGTCTGCCAGGCCCCTCATGTCGCAGTCTTCGTCCATGGGGATTGAGGTCTCTGCGTTCGCCGGCAAGGACCGCAGCCTGGCGGGCTTCATCCTGGCGGGTCGCTGGCCCGACACCACGCGTGAGTGGACCCAGTTCCTCGCGATCGCCGTGCGCTTCGCGGCCATGCCTGGCCTGCTACCGACGACCACCGTCTTCCGAGCCGTCGAGGAGTTGCCTGACGAGCCGCAGCCCGATGTCGTGGGCCTTGTCACCGCTGCCGGCCCCGTGCTCGGTGAGGGCGCACCGAAGCCCGGTCAGTTCGCCGATCCGCAGCCCGCGGCGCTCATCGTCCTGCATCCACCCACGGAGACGCGGCCCTCCACTCCCGAGGCAGAGGGCGCGGCATCAGGTTGCGTGCTGCTGCCCGGCATCCCGCACCTCGGTCTGGACCACCGGGCGGGTTGGGTGGAGGCAGAGGCCGATGGCACGGTGACGCGCCTGCTCAGCAGGGTGAGCGTCAACCTGGGCGAGGATCCCGATATCGCGGTCCTCGCCACCCTCTGCGCCTGACGCTCAGGCGGACTGGCCGTCGCCTGAGTCACCACTGCCGGTGAAGTAGATCAGTTCGATGCGCTCCAGGGTGCTCAGCGGATCGAAGAGCGGTACGGCGGCGACCAGCGGATCCTTGGCCTCCGCAAACGTGTCGTTGACCGCGGGCTGCGGGCGGAACCACTCGCCCGGATCCTCGGCCGCTGCGGCCATGTAGTCGACCCAGGCCTGGTTGTGCGCGAGGTACGCCTCCTGCGCGTCCAGCAGCTGCGTGTGCCAGGGCAGGATGAGTAGACCCGCAACGAACCCGCCGGCGTCGGCAATCGCTACACCCCCGCGCTCAGCCACATCCGAGAGCTCGGCGCGCAACTGCTCCCGCTCTTCGTCGGTGAGATTCTCCGTGTCGTACGCCGACAGCACCTCGTCGAACTCCGCCTGGGTGGCCTTCATCGCTGCCTCGGATTGCTCGACAGCGGTGACAAGGTTGTCTGCCTCAGCCGAGCGGATGCCCAGCTCCGCAGCGACCGCCACATTGGCGGCGGTGAGGAGAACCAGGGCAGCGATCCCGACGGTCCACACCACCCAGGTGGGAAGCCCTCGCCTGGGGGACTCCTGACCGGTCTCCAATACCTCCTGGCTCACGTGACCATCCTGGGCTACGACTACCTTTGCTCGCATGTCGGCCACCCCGGAGACGGCCGCGCCGCCCTGGCGCGCGACCTACAACGCCCGGGTCGCGCGACTGCGCGCGCAGTACGACGCGATCCCCACCGGCGCACCCGTGCGTCTCGCGAAGCGCACCTCCAACCTCTTCCGGCAGCGCGCAGATTCCACGGTCCCCGGTCTCGACGTCGCGGACTTCGACGGCGTCCTCGAGGTCGACCCCGTCAGCCGCACCGCCGAGGTGCAGGGGATGACGACGTACGAGCACCTCGTCGAAGCGACCCTCCCCCACGGCCTCATGCCGCTGTGCGTGCCGCAGCTCAAGACGATCACGCTCGGCGGCGCGGTCACCGGGCTCGGGATCGAGAGCACCAGCTTCGCCTGGGGCCTGCCGCACGAGTCGGTCATCGAGATGGACGTCCTCACCGGCGACGGCCAGATCCTCACGGTGAGCGGCCGCGACGACGATCCGCACCGCGACCTCTACTACGGATTCCCCAATTCCTACGGCACGCTCGGCTACGCCCTGCGCCTGAAGATCGAGCTCGAGCCGGTCAAGCCCTTCGTGCGCCTGCGCCACATCCCCTTCCCCACCGAACAGGCCATGGCCGAGGCGATGGCGCGGATCGTGGAGACCCACGAATGGGAGGGTGAATCCGTCGATTTCCTCGATGGCACCGTCTTCTCGCCGTCGGAGCAGTACCTCACGCTCGGTCGCATGACCGACGATGCGGGCGGTCAGCAGCCGAGCGACTACACCGGCATGGACATCTACTATCGCTCGATCCAGCGCAAGCGCGAGGACCTGCTCACCATCCACGACTACATCTGGCGCTGGGACACCGACTGGTTCTGGTGCTCGCGTGCCTTCGGCACGCAGAAGCCGCTCATCCGACGCTTCTGGCCCAAGAGCAAGCTACGCAGTGACGTCTACTGGAAGATCATCAAGTGGGACCGACGCACGAAGTTCTCCACTAAGGCCGCGCGCATCCGCCGCCGTCCCGCGCGTGAAGAGGTCGTACAGGACATCGAGGTGCCCATCGATCGCCTCGCGGACTTCCTCGACTTCTTCCACCGCGAGGTCGGCATCGAGCCGATCTGGGTCTGCCCGCTTCGGCAGCGCGACCCGGCTGCACGCTGGCCGCTCTACGAATTCGACCCACAGGTCACCTATGTCAACGTCGGCTTCTGGTCCACCGTGCCTCTGCCGCCGGGGGTGGACCCCGCCGAGGGCCGCGTCAACCGACGGATCGAGGCCATGGTCACCGAGCTCGAGGGGCGGAAATCCCTGTATTCCTCGGCGTACTACTCCCCCGAGGAATTCTGGAGCATCTACGGAGGCGGGGACTACCAGCGGCTCAAGGGGGTCTACGATCCCGCATCGCGGCTCCTCGACCTCTACGACAAGGTCGTGCGCCGCCGCTAGGCACACAGCATGACCCTCGGGAGGAAGCATGGACCTCGCCACCGCCTTCGCCACCGTGGTGCCGGCCGAACGCCGAGTCGGCTTCAAGGCATACGACGGATCGAGCACAGGCCTCATCGGTGCCGAGGTGGTCCTAGAGATCACCAACCCGCGCGGCGTCCACTACATCGCCGCCTCGCCCAATCAACTCGGCCTTGCGCGCGCCTACGTCACCGGTGACCTGGAGATCCACGGCGACGTCTACGAAGCGCTCAACCGCCTCTACCCCATGCCCCTTGACCACGTGTCCGTGGTGGACCGCGCACGCCTGGTCAAGCGATTCGCCCGCGAGGCACTCGTGCGCCCCGAGCCGCCGGCGCAGGAGCGGGCCCTGGGCGGTCGCCGTCACTCCAAGCGGCGCGACGCCGAGGCGATCCATCACCACTACGACGTGAGCAACACCTTCTATTCGATGGTGCTCGGCCCGTCGATGGCCTACACCTGCGCCGTCTTCCCCAACGCCGAGGCATCGCTCGAGCTCGCACAGGAAGAGAAGTTCGACCTCGTGTGCCGCAAGCTCAACCTCCAGCCGGGCATGCGTCTACTCGATGTCGGCTGCGGCTGGGGCGGCATGGTGCTGCATGCCGTCAAGAACTACGGCGTATCCGCCATCGGCGTGACCCTGTCCCAGCAGCAAGCGGAGTGGGGCCAGCGGGCCATCGAGGACGCCGGGCTGGGTGGCCAGGCCCAGATCCGCTTCAGCGACTACCGCGATGTGAAGGAGACCGGCTTCGACGCGATCTCCTCGATCGGACTCACCGAGCACATCGGCCGCGCCAACTACCCCTCCTACTTCTCCTTCCTCTACGGCAAGCTCCGCACCGAGGGGCGACTGCTCAACCACTGCATCACCCGCCCGGACGGCAAGTGGCCCGCGCTCTACAAGCGCAGCTTCATCAACCGCTACGTCTTCCCCGACGGCGAGCTCACCCCGCCCGGACCCATCATCACCGACATGAACGAGGCGGGATTCGAGATCCGTCACGAGGAGAACCTTCGCGAGCATTACGCCCTGACGCTCAAGCACTGGTGCGAGAACCTCGAGCGCAATTGGGACGCCTGCGTCGCCGAGGCCGGCCTCCCGACCGCGCGAGTGTGGCGCCTCTACATGGCGGCCTCGCGCCTCGGCTTCGACATCAACACGATCCAGTTGCACCAGGTCCTCGGCGTCAAGGTCGGTGAGCGCGGCAAGTCCGGCATCCCGCTGCGAGTTTCGGGTGAGACCTGGTCCCTCGCCGCCCCCGAAGGCTGATACGGTCCGGCTCCCGGAGCGTCCGGCATCAAGGCAGGAGTCGACATGAGCGCAATGCAGGATCCGAACGCCGACGGCGAGACCCTCTACCGCGAGTTCGTTGCCGCTGTTGCCGCCAAGGACTGGACCGCCGTTGACGCGATCCTGGCCGCGGACTTCCAGTCGGCGCACACCGATGGCCCGCGCGACAAGGCCGCCGAGACCGAGATGCTCAAGGCCCTGGACCTGGGCACCTACTCGCTCACCGACTTCACGACGACCCGCGGCGGGGACACCCTCGTGGCCACGCATTGGCTGTCGGTCGAGGAGACCATCGACGGCTCACGCCTGTC
>JBIKKK010000012.1:0-25618 GCA_044360385.1 Candidatus Nanopelagicales bacterium | reverse complement strand
GGGGTGGGAGTCGGCTCCGGAGTCGGTGTCGGCTCGGGTGTCGGTGTCGGCTCAGGAGTCGGCGACACCGTGGGTGACTCCGTGGGCGAGGGCGAGGGCGACTCGCTGGTCGGAGACGGGCTCGGCGTCACGATCGGGGTGACGAAGTCGGCCACCGGAAGTGCTGCGAGCGCGGCCTGCATGAACGCCGTCCAGATCGCGACGGTGTAGCCACCACCGCCGTAGGCGGACGCACCGCCGCCGATGCCATCGAGTGGGATCGGGATGCCCTGCGCATCCTCCTTGGCCATGAGGACGGCGGTGGACAGCTGCGGCGTGTAGCCGACAAACCACATCGACTTGTTCTCGTTGCTCGTGCCGGTCTTGCCGGCTGCGGGGCGACCGAGGGCTTGGGCCCCCGTCGCCGTGCCGCCCGCGATCACCGACTGCAGTGCTGACGTCACGGTGTCGGTGACATCACTCGCGACCACTTGCTCGCGAGCAGGATCCCAGGCGTACTGCAGGCCTCCGTTGGTCCCGTAGACCTCCTTGACGGTGGTCGTCGCTGCCCGCTGGCCGCGCGCCGCGAGCGTGGCGTAGGAGTTGGCCATCGCCAGGCCCGACGGCGACGCCGTACCAAGCACGAACGTGAGATCCAGGGTGTCGGGCGACTGACCGGGCGTATCCACGGGGAGTCCCAGCCGGTACGCCGCATCCGCTGTCGCGTCGACGCTGACCTGATCCTCCACCGCGACGTACGCCGTGTTGATCGACGCGGCTGTCGCGGTGCGCAGATCGACCTGGCCGAAGGACGCATCGCCGTAGTTGCGCACGGTGTAGCCCTGGATCTCCGCGGGTGAGTTGCCGTCCCAGATCGAGTCGAGATCGATGCCCTGCTCGACCGCCGCGGTGAGTGCGAAGGGCTTGAACGTCGATCCGGCTTGCGCGAACGGGCGCGTGGCGTTGTTGATCGGATCGGTGACGTAGTCGGTCCCGCCGTACATCGCGACAACCTCGCCCGTGCCCGGCCGCACGGCGACGAGGCCAATGCGTAGTCCGTCGGTGCCCTCGGTCGGGCCGACTGCCGCGACCGCAGCCTCGGCAGCCGCTTGCGCGTCCCTGTCGAAGGTGGTGACGATGCGCAGGCCGCCGGCCTCGATCTCCTGATCGGTATAGCCGAGCGCGCGCAGGTCTGCCTTGACGGCTTCGAGCAGGTAGCCGACCTGGCCGCCGAGGCGATTGGTGTTCGCCGGCTTGATGACGTTGGGGAAGCGCGCATTCTCCTGCTGCTGTGGGGTGATCCATCCGACCTGCGACATCGAGTCGATGACATAGCGCCAGCGGGCCTTCAGCTCCTTGCGGTTGTCGGCGTAGAAGCTTGGCGCCTTGATGAGCGAGGCAAGGACCGCACCCTGCTCGTAGTTGAGCTCGGAGACGGGTACGCCGAAGTAGGCGAGCGATGCGGACTGGACGCCGTAGGCGCCACGCCCGAAGTAGATGGTGTTGAGGTAGTCCCCGAGAATCTGGTCCTTGCCGACCGTCGCCTCGAGCTTGACGCTGAGGATGAGTTCGCGCGCTTTGCGGACGAAGGACCGCTCGGAGGTGAGATAGGCATTCTTGGCGTACTGCTGCGTGATCGTCGAGCCACCTTGCAGCGATCCGCCCGTCACGTTGTTGTAGACCGCGCGGCCGATACCGACGGGCGAGAAGCCGCCGTGCTCGTAGAAGTCGCGGTCCTCGGCCGCGAGCACCGCGCGCTGCACATCGAGAGGTACGTCGGACAGCGCGACACTGCGCCGAGTGGAGTCGCCCAGTCGGCCGATCTCGGTGGTGCCGTCGGCGTAGTAGACGACCGTGGCCTCGGTGCGCGCCACCTCATTGGGGTCGGGGACCGGCGTGAGGATGACCGCCGCGGCGAAGGCACCGGCACCCAGGAGGCCGAGGAAGAGCAGTGTGAGGAGGGTGCCCCGGATCCAGCGTCGCTTGCGGCGCGGATCACTCTGGGCCGCACCTTTAGCGTGCCGGCTGCCCTTGGCTGCCACGGTGCTCCTCCTGCGTTCGACGGCCTTCCATGATCACGCGCCTCACCCGTCCCATCGGTCACGGCACGCCGCCGTAAGACGCAGGATTACCTCGGGACGTTCCTTCGGTACCGTCGCCCGACGTAGCCCACGCGGCAAACCACGGAGGACACGGTGACGACACAGCAGGCACGGGCAGGTCAGCCCGAGGCAGGCACGCAGGCCCGGCCCTGGCTCGCCCTGGTCGCGCTGCTGCTCGGCGTCTCGCTCATCGTGCTCGAAGGCAGCATCGTCAACGTCCTCATCCCCACGATCGTGCAGGACCTCGGCATTGACCGGACCTCCGTCCTGTGGGTGACGTCGATCTACTCCCTCGTCTTCGCCGCACTGCTCATCACCTTCGGCGTGCTGTCGGACCGCATAGGCCGCAAGCGGATGTTCATGATCGGCACGGCGATCTTCATCGCCTTCAATTTCCTCGCCGGCATGGCGCAGAGCGGCGACATGCTCATCCTTGCCCGCGCGGGCGAGGCCGTGGGCGGGGCGATGATGCTGCCCACGTCGATGGCGATCATCAACGTCAACTTCCGCGGGCCGATGCGCGCGGCGGCCTTCGGGCTCTGGGGTGCAGTCTTCGGCGGCATGGCGGCCTTCGGCCCGCTGCTCGGCGGCTGGCTCGCGGACGTGGCGTCGTGGCGATGGGCCTTCTTCATCAATGTCCCGCTCGGCATCCTCAGCCTGATCATGGTGTGGTTCGTCATCGTCGAGTCCAAGGGTGAGGACAAGCGACGCCTCGACGTCGGCGGCGTCATCATGTCGTCGATCGGCCTAGGCCTTGTCGTCTTCGCGCTCATCGAAGGTCAGGCCCTCGGCTGGTGGACTCTGATCACGAACTGGGATCTCGGTCCCATCTCCCTGACGGCCGGGGGCCTGTCACCCGTGCCCGTGGCACTCGGTCTCGGCCTCCTCCTGCTTGTCCTCTTCGTCATCTCGCAATCCCGCAGAGCGAAGGCCGGCAAGAGCGTCCTCATGGACCTCTCCCTCTTCAAGATTCGTCGCTACGGATACGGCAACGTCGTCGCAACCCTCGTCTCGCTGGGCGAATTCGGTGTGCTCTTCGCGCTGCCACTGTGGCTGCAGTCCGTGCAGGGTTTCAGCGCGCTGCAGACCGGCGCCCTGCTCGCGGTCCTCGGCGTCGGTGCCGTCATCGCCGGCGGCACTGCCCGGCATGTTTCCGCAGCGCTCGGATCCACGCGCGTCGTACGGCTCGGCATGGTGCTCGAGATCATCGGCATCGTGGGTGTGATGCTCACCATCAGTGTCGATCGCTCCGCCTGGTGGATGGCCATCCCGCTCTTCATCTACGGCATCGGCGTCGGCTTCGACAGTGCGCAACTCACCAATGTCATCCTTAGCGACGTCCCACCACAGCGATCCGGCGGCGCATCCTCGGTCACCTCCACCCTGCGCCAGGTCGGATCGACCCTCGGCTCCGCGATGCTCGGCACGGTGCTCTTCGTCTCGCTCGGCCTGGCCCTCAGCAACGATCTGGCGGTCAACCAGCCGCAGATATCCGAGGAGCAGCGCACCCAGATCGTCGATGAGGTGGTCGATAGCTCGGGTGAGGCGATCATCCCGCTCGAGCAGCAGCCCGGCATGGAGGATGTCGCCGCAGAGGCCAAGCAGTCCTACACGCGTGCGGTACAGATCATGGCGGCGTTCGCGGGAGGAGCAATGGTGATCGGCCTCATCGCATCCTTTGGGCTGCCAGCGGATCGACGGCGCGAGGAAGACGACGAGGAGACGCGCGAGAAGGTCGACGCCTAGTCGAGCAGGTCGCGCGGCTTGGCCGGTGCCTTGCGGGGCTGGCCATCGCCAAGCATGTAGCTCGTCACGAGGTGGTTCCAGTGGCAGGCCTGGCACACCTCGACGACATAGACGCGGAACTCGCCATACTCGTAGGCCATGCTCGGCAGGCGCGCGGGATCAATGGCCGAGCCGGCAATGTGCCCGAGCTGCTCGCCGTAGACATAGGTGACGTGGGTGAGAGTCTCGCGGCCATCGTTGACTCGACAAATGGGGCACGGATCCTCGGTGGGTACGCCGTGGAAGCGGGCTGCGCGCAGCAGATAGGGATCGGCATCGCAGATGTCGAAGCCGTTGAACGCCTGGCCGCCGTAGAGGCCACGGAGCGCCGAGCGGCGCTGGAGCGCGTAACTGACGACGCGGCGTGGGGCTGTGGGCTCGGCGACGTCCTCGGGAGCTGAGCGCTCCGGCTTGGGCTTGCCACGCTCACCGAGCACACGCGCACCGCGCGCCTGCGTCGATCGGGGCTCAGCCATGCGAGCACCCTAAGCGAGAGTGGCGATTGATGCTCGGGATGCATATGGGCAAACCCGGGGCAGACGCGTGATCAGGGCAGACGCGTGGTCAAGGCAGATACGGGCAGTGACGGCAGCCGTTCTCGCAGCAGAAGCCGCGGCGGGCATGTGTCTCGGCCGTCATCACGAAGAAGCCCGTCACCGGATCGGCGTACCCCGCCTCGCCAGCCACCATGGCCGCCTCATGGACCGCCAGGATCTCGGCATAGGCCGGATGCGACTCGGCCAGCCGCGACGGATGCGGCTGTGTGAGGGGGCGATCGGCGAGCGGCGTGGGCACCCCATGACTGTAGGCACACGTGCCTGCCTGCGCAGGTTGAGTGGCGCCCTGTGGAGCCGACACGCCGTGGATTCGCTGCACAGGTCGCCACTCAACGAAGTAGGTCGGGTCGCCGCGCTCGGCGACTCTGGAAGACTGACCGCACGCCCGTTCCGGACTTCGCCACGAGGGAGTCACCATGGTCTTCGCCCCGCTCGTCGAGATGAACGACGGCCGCTCCATCCCCGTCATCGGCTTCGGTGTCTGGCAGGTGCCCGACGACGTGGTCGTCGATGCGACGCTCAAGGCGCTCGAGGTGGGCTACCGCCACATCGACACAGCGTGTGTCTACGAGAACGAGCGCGGAGTCGGCGAGGCCCTGCGGCGCAGTGGCCTCAACCGCGATGACGTCTTCGTCACCACGAAGGTGTGGAACACCGACCAGGGCTACGACCAGACCCTGCGCGCCTTCGACACCAGCACCGACCTGCTCGGCATCGACGAGGTCGACCTCTACCTCGTCCACTGGCCAACCCCCGCCCGCGACCTCTACCTCGACTCGTGGCGCGCGCTCATCCGCTTGCGCGAGGAGGGCCGCGCCCGCTCCATCGGCGTCTCCAACTTCCACGAGGCGCACCTGCGCAAGATCATCGACGAGACCGGCGTGATCCCTGCGATCAACCAGATCGAGCTGCACCCATGGCTCCCGCAGACCCAGCTCCGCGATATCGATGCGCGCCTGGGGATCAAGACGGAGGCCTGGAGTCCGCTCGGCTCCGGTCAGCTCATCGACAACCCAGTCATCGCAGAGGTCGCAGCCAAGCACGGCAAGTCGCCCGCTCAGGTGATGGTGCGTTGGAGCATCCAACTCGGCAACATCGTGCTGCCGAAGTCGGTCACGCCCGAGCGCATCGAGCAGAACATCGATGTCTTCGACTTCGTCCTCGACGCTGCCGACATGGCTGCGATCGCCACACTCGAGTCGGGTCAGCGCACCGGTCCCAATCCAGACGACTTCAACGAGGCGTAGCCCGATACCGTCTACTCGTGGCGGCCCTGAGCAATCTGCGCGCCGTCCTTGTCGTCGGCGACTTCCGGCGACTCTTCGGGGTCCGCCTCGCGGGGCAGTTCGGCGACGGCCTGCTCCAGGCAGCTCTCGCGACCTTCGTGCTCTTCTCGCCGGAGCGCCAGCCCACGGCCGCTTCCGTCGCCGGAGCTTTCGCCGTTCTCTTCCTTCCCTACTCCCTCGTCGGACCCTTCGCCGGCGTCTTCCTCGACGAGTGGCGTCGCCGCCAGGTGCTTGTCTACGCCAACCTGCTGCGTGGACTGCTCGTCATCGCAGTAGCGGCTCTCGTCTGGTCGCGCCACGACGGGCTAGACCTCGCCGTCAGCGTCCTGCTCGTCCTCGGTGTCGCACGCTTCGTGCTCGCCGGAGTAGCCGCATCACTGCCTCATGTGGTCGACGGACCCTTGCTCGTCACCGCCAACGCACTCACTCCCACTGCCGGGACGATTGCCGCGGCCGTCGGTGGCCTCGTGGGCGTGGGGATCCGCGCACTCACGGGGGGAGGCGACACCGGCAGCGTCGTGGTGCTCGCATGCGCCATCGCGGCGTACGTCGTCGCCTCAGCCATCGCAGCCACGATGCCCAAGGACCGGCTCGGTCCCGATGCCGACACGGTGCGCAACTCCGTCATGGGCGTCCTAAAGGGTCTCGCCGACGGCCTTCGACAACTCACGGGACACCCCGTGGCCGGCCGTGCGGTCGTGGTCGTCATCGTGCAGCGCATTGCCTTCGGAGCGCTGACCGTGCTGGGGCTCCTACTCATACGCAACACCTTCAATTCCGCGGAGGACCCTGACGCCGCGCTCGGCCAGTTCGCACTGGTGACGGCCGCTGCTGCGCTCGGGGCACTCCTCGGCGCCATCGCCACGCCTGGTCGCGTGCGGCGCATGGGGTACGTGCCGTGGACGGTCATCGCGGTCGGACAGGCCGCACCACTCGTCGCCTTCGGCGTCCTCGCGGCCATGTACCTGCCGGCACTGTGGCCCATGCTGGGAGCGGCGCTCTCGCTGGGATTCGCCAACCAGGCGGCCAAGGTCGCGAGCGACACGCTCATCCAGCGTGAGATCGACGACGACTACCTCGGCCGCGTCTTCTCGCTCTTCGACGTAGCCGTCAATGTGGCGTTGGTCCTGGGCATCGTGGCTGTGGCCTTCACCAGTCCCGAGTCGGGCATCGCACCCATCGCGGTGGTGGTCGTCGGAGCGCTCATCGCGGTCAATGCCGCGTGGTACCGCGGGATAGGCGCCAAAGCCCGCGAGCGGCGCCGCTCAGGAGGCTAGGCTGCGGGCGTGACCGAGACTGCAGCCCCTCCTGCCCCTGCCAAGCGCCGCATCGGAGCCCGCTCCATCGCAGCTCTTCTGGCGCTCATCCTCGGCCTCGGCCTACTGCCCTTGGGCACCGTGACCTACTGGGGCCACCGCACCGTCACCGACACGGAGCGCTATCTCGAGACGATGGAGCCACTCGCCTACAACCAGCAGGTCCAGGACTCGCTGTCGGTCTTCATCACGGACAAGATTGAGGAGCAGGTCGACCCCGAGGCGCTGGTCAACCAGGTCTTCGCGGGTCTCATCGAGCAGTACCCCTCTCTCAAGGCACTCGTCCCCATCGTCGCGGGCGCGGTCGATTCGCTCATCGCCCAGGTCGTCGACCGGCTGGTGCGGTCCGAGCAATTCCAGCAGCTGTGGAACCTCGCCAACACCGCCGCGCAGAAGAGCCTCCTCGCCATACTCGAGGGTCGAGATGACGGCCCGGTGTCACTCCAGGGCGATGAGGTCGTGCTCGACATCGGCGTGCTCATCGACCAGGTCAAGCAGGGACTCGTCGACCAGGGGTTCGCGGCCGCCGCCAACATCAACGTGGCCCAGGCCGATCGGCAGATCGTCCTGCTCGAGGCACCGCAGCTGGCTCAGATCCGCACGATCTACTCCTTCACCTCGCCCGTGGCTGCGGGTCTCGTCTTCTTCGCGGTGCTGCTACTCGTCCTCGCGGTGGCGCTGGCTCGTCGCCGCCCGCGCATGGTGGCCTGGGCCGGTGGTGGTGCCGCCGTGGGCGGGGCACTGCTCGTCGTCGGGCTGGGCATCGGCAACTCGGTCTTCGTCAACACCCTTGAAGGGACCCCCTTCGAGCAGGCATCGCAGATCTTCTACGACCAGCTCCTGAAGTTCCTCTACAACGGCTCCTACTCCCTCATCGCGCTCGGCATCATCGTGATGGCCGTCGGCCTCTACCTGTGCGGGGCACGCTGGGCGGTGGAGTTGCGGGCCGCCGTCAACAACCTGGCCGACGACATCGCGGGGACCATCCCCGCAGGACCCATCACGTCATCGGGTGCATGGGTTGCCGCTCATGCCCGCTGGCTTCGCGTCGCCGTGGGCGTGCTCTTTGCCATCATCGTCGGCATCGGCAACGACCTCTCCGTCTCGCGCTCCATCTGGGCTGCGCTCATTGCCCTGGTGCTCCTTGGCGTGATCCAGGTCTGGGCAGCTTCGGGTCGGCGTACCCCCGCGGAGCAGGTCTCGGCGTAGTCCGCCCACTTTCTGCCGGCCGGGGGCAAGAGTCAAGGGGCCTCAGGGCTGACGTGCCGCCCACCAGGCACGCAACTCACGCTCGGCCTCGTCTTCGCCGAGCGGGCCTCGGTCAAGACGTAGTTCCAGCATGAAGTTGTACGCCGCACCGACCTCGCGGCCGGGCGCGATCCCGAGGATCTCCATGATCCGATTGCCGTCGATATCAGGCCTTATCGCATCGAGTTGCTCCTGCGCGGCGAGGACCTCGATGCGCTCCTCCAGGCTGTCGTAAGCCGCCTGCAGTGCGAGCGCGCGCTTGCGATTGCGTGTGGTGCAGTCGGCGCGCGTGAGTTTGTGCAGTCGGGTTATCTGGTCACCCGCATCCCGCACATAGCGGCGCACCGCGGAGTCGGTCCACTCGCCCGTGCCGTAGCCGTGGAAACGCAGGTGAAGCTCGGTGAGCTTCGCTACGTCGTCGACGACTTCATTGGAGTAGCGCAGCGCGGTGAGACGCTTGCGCACCATGCGCGCGCCCACGACCTCGTGGTGATGGAAGGACACGCCTCCGTCGCTTTCGAAGCGACGGGTCTTGGGCTTGCCAATGTCGTGCAAGAGCGCGGCGAGGCGCAGCACGAGGTCGGGGCCCGAGGCAGGCTCATGCGACGACTCGAGCTCGATCGCCTGCTCCATCACGATGAGCGAGTGCTCGTAGACGTCCTTGTGGCGGTGATGCTCATCGATTTCGAGTTGCAGGCCGGGCAACTCCGGTAAGACGTACGCCGCGAGGCCGGTCTCGACAAGGACCGCGAGACCCAGGCGCGGGCGGGCTCCGAGGAGGAGCTTGCTCAGTTCATCGCGAATGCGCTCAGCGGACACGATCTCTAGCCGTGCCGACATCTCGCGCATATCCGCGAGGACATCAGGTGCGATGGTGAATCCGAGCTGGGAGACGAAGCGCGCCGCACGCATCATGCGCAGCGGGTCGTCACCGAAGGACTCCTGCGGGGCGATGGGGGTGCGCAGAATGCGATCACCGAGATCGCGCATGCCATCGTGGAGGTCGACGAACTCCAGGCTCGGGAGTCGCACGGCCATGGCGTTGACCGTGAAGTCGCGCCGGGCCAGGTCTCCCGCCAGGGTGTCGCCGAAGGTCACCTCGGGCTTGCGCGAGTCCGCGCCGTAGGACTCCGAGCGATAGGTCGTGATCTCGAGCGTGAGGTCGTCCTTGCGAGCACCCACGGTGCCGAATTTCATGCCGACGTCCCAGACGTGGTCGGCCCAGCCGCGCACGAGTTGCTCGATGCGCTCGGGTCGGGCATCCGTGGTCAGGTCGAGGTCATGGGTGATGCCTGACCGGCCCAGCATGATGTCGCGGACCGGGCCTCCCACGAGGGCGAGCTCGTGCCCGGCCTCAGCGAAGCGAGTCGTGAGAGGGGACAGCGCATCGGCGATACCGAGAAGCGAAGCCGCGGGCGAGGATGTCGCCGAAGGTGCCTCCGCCATGAGGGGAGCCTAGGCCGCTCCCCACCGACCGCCCTCGCCCGACGCGGTTATCCTCAGGCCATGGCCGAATCCGGAGCGTCGCAGGGCTCCGGGACCCCGAGGGGCCCGGGTAAGCCTGCTCCCAGGAAGGCCTCATCCCGCAAGCCGGCGCAAGCCAAGTCCGGCGCGGCCAAGCCCAGCGCAACCAAATCCGCGGGGCGGCGCCCACCGCGCATGCCCAAGGTGGAGGAGACCTCCGCCGGAGGCCTCGTCGTCGACCGCACGGGTGTGCCATTGCGCGCTGCCCTCATCGCCCGCCACGACCGGCGCGGTCGCCTGGTGTGGTCGCTGCCCAAGGGCCACCTGGAGGAAGGGGAGACACCGGAGGACGCCGCCATCCGCGAGGTGGAGGAGGAGACCGGGATCCGCGGGCGCGTGCTGGCCCCTCTGGGTGTCATCGACTTCTGGTTCATCGCCGAGAACCGGCGCATTCATAAGACCGTGCACCACTACCTGATGGAGGCCTCCGGGGGCGAGCTCTCCGACGAGGACGCCGAGGTAGTCGAGGTCGCATGGTTTCCACTCACCGATGTCCGCGAGCGACTGGCCTACGCCGACGAGCGCAGGCTGCTCGACCGGCTGCCGGACCTCCTCGCGGACGCTGGATGACTCGGGACGCGCACCACGCCCGCCGACGCGCCGTGGCCGGCCTGCTCGCCCTGCTCGGCGTACTCGCCCTGATCGTCGGTGCTCCCGCCCACGCCGAGGAAACGCCAGCGCCGGTCCGCATCACCATCACGGGTCTCGCACCCGTTGCCCTCGGCATGGGCAACTCCCTCGCGATTGGCGGCACCGTCGCCAACACCGGACTTGCCACGATCACGTCGCTCAGCGTGCGCCTGACAATCTCGACCACTCCCCTCACTAGTCGACGCGACCTGCGCAAGGCGACAGACGCGGAGGGTGGCTTCGGGTCGATCCCCCTCTACGCCACGACAACGACTGTGGCCGAAACCCTGCCGCCGGGTGCGAAAGCCGACTACCGGATCGCCATTGACACCTCGCAATTGCCACTGGGCGCCCCGGGTGTCTATGTGCTGGGGGTTGAGGCGATCGGCTTCGGTCCCGCGGGCTACGTCATCCTCGACACGTCACGGACGCTCATTCCTTACGTCCCTGACGCCGTGGATCCGGTCAACGTCACCTGGCTCTGGCCGCTCGCGACCACACCGGCGCAGACTCCCGATGACGTGCTGCTCGGGGACACCATCTCGCGCGAGGTATCAGCCGGAGGTCGACTCGACGACCTCCTCACGGCGGGAGGCTCCTCCCCGTCCATCAGCTGGGTCGTGGACCCGCAGGTCCTGCAGGTAGCCGACGACATGTCCGACGGCTACCTCGTCGACAAGGGGGGTCAGATCCGCGCCGGCACATCCGCCGACGCCGCCGCGTCCTGGCTCGAGCGTGCGCGCGCGATCCTCGGTCCGGCCAAGGACCCCGAGCGATCCACTCCGCGGCAGCGACCGGTGTGGGTGATGCCCTACGCCGACCCCGATGCCGACGCGCTCACGCGGGCAGGTCTCACCACCGACCTGGTCCGAGCATCCACCGCGGCACCCGAGGTCGCTGCGCGACAACTCGAGCGCGCTCCCGATGGCACACTCGCCTGGGCTCCAGGCGGGCGCCTTGACCGGGAGGCCCTCGACGTGTTGGCCTCGGCAGGTGTGCGCACCGTCGTCGTGCGCGACAAGTCCGCGCCCGCAGCGCCCGGTCTCGACTACACGCCCTCCGGATACCTCGACATCGAGGCCTCCGGTGGGCGCGTTCGCGCACTCATCATCGATCCGGGCCTGCTCGCCGCCCTTGAAATGCCCCAGGGCAACCAGGCGACGATCCTCGCCGCACGACAGCAGTTCCTCGCGGAGTTGGCCTTCGTCGCACTCGAGCCCACCGAGACCTCGCGCCACCTCATCGCTGCGGCCGCAAGCCCGCGGTGGGACCCCAACCCGCGGCTGCTCAGCGCCATCCTTGCCTCGCTCCGGAGCACCCCGTGGACCAGACTCGTACCCGTGAGCACCGTCCTGGCTCTGCCCGACTCGGGGACGGCGCGCATCGTCGATGCCGACGCACAGCGCGCACGTGAACTCGATCGCGACTACCTCAAGCGGATCACCGAGACCCAGGCGTCCATCGAGTCGCTGCGGAGCGTGCTCACCGACCCGCTGCCTCTCACGGCACCCATCGCATCAGCGCTCCTCCGCGCGGAGTCCAGCGCGTGGCGCACGCGTCCACGTGAGGGAGTCCGGCTCCTCGACTCCATCGATTCCTCCATCGCCACGGCCGAGAGCAGCGTCTACGTCGTCCCCCGTGACAACGTCGTGCTGAGTGGGGATCGCGGCAGCGTGCCCGTCACGGTCACCAACGACTTCGATCAGACGGTCCGCGTCGGTGTGAGCATCACCGCGGATCCCGCCGCGCGACTCGACTCGGAGCCGCTCGAGGTCGTCGAGATCGAAGCGGGCCGGCGTGCCAGCCTCGAGGTCCCCGTTCGCGTCGTCGGTGGGGACGCGCTCACGGTCGCCGTGCAGCTCACGGACCCGACAGGGAAGCCCTTCGGTGAGCCTGTAGCCCTGGAGTTGCGCACAACCGCCTACTCGCGCGCGGCGCTTTGGGTGGCGGTCGCAGCGGCCGCCGCGTTGATGCTCCTCGTCGTCTACGACATCGTCCGACGGGCGCGCCAGCGCGGAGCCCGGCGTCCAGAGGCCTCCGCGTGAGCGGCGAGCGTCCGGATCCGCGCGAGGTGGCTGCCCCCCAGGGACCCGCCGAGCCCGCGCTCGACCCTGCGCTGGAGCCGGCTCAGCCCGACAGGGGCGGCTTGGTCGACCCGCCGGCCAACCCCGCGGAGGCCCGCTCGGCGACGACAGGACTCCTGGGCTCCAGTGCCGTGATGGCGACCGGGACGGTGATCTCCCGCGTCACCGGAGTCGCCCGCGATATTGCGCTGACCGCGGCACTCGGCTTCTACCTCGTCTCGGACGCGTACTCCCTCGGCAACACGATGCCCAACGTCCTCTACATCCTCATCATCGGCGGCGCGCTCAACGCGGTCTTCATCCCTCAGCTCGTGCGCCGCATGAAGGACGATGCCGATGGTGGCCAGGCCTACGCCGATCGGCTCATCACGCTCGCCGGCCTCGTGCTGCTCATCTTCTCCATCGCCGCGGTGCTGCTTGCGCCGGTCCTCGTCGACCTCTATGCGACATCGGCCTACGACGACTCACAGCGTGAGCTCGCCACCGCATTCGCGCGACTATGCCTGCCGCAGATCTTCTTCTACGGCGTATACGCGCTCCTGAGCCAGGTCCTCAACGCCAGGGGCAAGTTCGGCGCACCGATGTTTGCCCCCATCCTCAACAACATCGTCGCCATCGCGACCTTCATCCTTTTCATCGTCATCGCGGGAACATCCGCTGCAGCCGACGGCGCACTCACCCCCGACCAGGTCGCGCTCCTCGGGATCGGCACGACGATGGGCGTCGCACTGCAGGCCCTCATCCTCATCCCGGTGCTGATGCGCGCGGGCTATCGCTGGCGTCCGCGCTTCGACTGGCGTGGATCCGGGCTGGGCAAGGCCGGTCATCTTGCCGTGTGGACGCTCCTGCTTGTCGTCGTCAACCAGGCGGGCTACATCGCCATCACGCGCCTCGCGACTCTCGCCAATGTCAATGCCGCGGTGGCCGGCACGACGCCTGCGGGGCTCACGACGTACCAGAAGGCACATCTCATCTTCATGCTCCCGCACAGCGTCATCACGGTGTCGATCGTCACGGCACTGCTGCCGGCATTGAGTCGCATCGCTCATTCGGGGCGACTCCACCAAGTGGGGGCCGACGTGGCCGGGGCCATGCGCCTCGTGGCCGCCCTGATCATCCCCATCGGCGCGGTGCTCATGATCGTGAGCCCTGGCATCGCGGTGCTGCTCTTCGGCTACGGCGCGGCCACTCCCGATCAGGCGCAGCTCGCGGGCCTCATCACGAGCGTCTTCATGCTCGGGCTGCTGCCCTTCACGCTCTTCTACGTGCTCTTCCGCGGCTTCTACGCCGTGGAGGACACGCGCACACCCTTCTTCGCGAGCCTGCTCATGAACGTCGTGGCTCTCGGTGTCGCCATTCCACTCTTCTACGCCGTGACCGGCGGTGCGCAGGTGGCCTCCCTCGCCTTCGGCTATGTCTGCGGATTCTGGGCGACCTTCGTCCTCGCCTGGATCCTGCTCGCGCGTCGGCTCGGCGGCCTTGACTCATGGGCGACGCTGCGCTCCCTGCTCCGCATGGTCATCGCGGGCTTCATTGCCTTCTGCGTGATGTTCGGCGCGGAAGCTGCCCTCACCGCCTACGTCACCGGGGACGATCCGGCCAACACCCTGGGCGTCCTCATCGACGTGATCGTCCTCTCCGCCGTAGGCCTGGGGGTCTACCTCGCCGCCGCGTGGGCCATGCGGATCCATGAGGTGGGGGACGTCGTCGCGCTCATCCAGCGAAAGGTGCTTCGACGCCGAGCCGCCTCATCCGGCGAAGACAAGGCCGACACACGTACCCTCGAGGGGTGAGTGACAGGCGGATCGGCCGCTACATCCTGGACGTGCTGGTCTCTCAGACCGGTGTCGTCGAGCTGTGGCAGGGATTCGATCCGGCGCTGGAGCGCGCTGTCTCGCTGCGACTCATCCCCGCGACCGATGACCGCGCCGCAGCCGCCGAACGCGCGGCGCGCGAGGCGGCAAACGTCGATGACCGTCGTGTCATCGCCGTCCTCGACATCCTCACGTCCGAGCCGGTCGTCGGCCCGGATTCATCGGGGGCGCTGTACCTCGTCATCGTGAGTGAGTGGGTCGAAGGGCGCACCCTCACCGACATCTATGAGGAGCGCGAGGGCGAGCCCATCGAGATCGACGAGGTGGTCCCCGTCATCCGGCAGGTGGCCATCGCCCTGCAGCACAGCCATGAGCTCGGGGTGCATCACGGACGGCTCCGTCCCGGATCGCTGCTCGTCTCCGAGACGGCCGACTTCGACGATCCCTTCACACTGCTCGGTGACAGCAACGTCGTGCGCATCCGCGGTCTCGCGGTCGACGCGGCCCTGTGGCCGGAGGAAGGGCCGGGCCGAAGCGACATCGCGGGAGTGGGCTCGCTCTTCTACGCGATGCTCACCGGGCGCTGGCCGCTCGGGCTCGTCGATGGCATGTCACCGGCACCGCGCGTAGGCGAGCGCCTGCTCCCTCCGTCCCAGGTCGTCGCCGAAGTCCCCTCCGGCGTGGATGAGATCTGCTTGCGGGCCATCGGTCCCGCTGTTGCCGGGGACGCGCGCGTGGAGCCATACCCCGATATGGCCGCGGTCGTGAGCGCCCTCGGTGCCTGGGAGCAGCGGCCCGGGCGCCGTCCCCTGTCACTCACTCCCCGCGAGGGTGCATCCCTCACCTCGGGCCGTCGCGCGCTGCGGGTGGTCGGGCGTCTCGCTCTCACCGCGGCCGCACTGGTGGTCATCGCCGGCGTAGGGATCGCGGGACTCAGGCTCGCGCAAGGAGCTGCCTCCCCGTGGGGAGTCACCGCAGCGGGAGTGCCGATCGAGGTGCTCACCGATGTCGGTGACGTCACCGCGGTCGATGGCGTGGCGGGAGGAATCCCGGGCGAGATCGTCCCGGTGGGTGCCATCGACTTCGATCCGCTGGGCAGCGACCGCGCGGAAATGCCCGAGCTCGTCCCCAGTGCGATCGATGAGCGCTCCGACACGGCATGGACCACCGACACCTACTTCGCCGCAGATCTCGACGGCAAGGGCGGCACCGGCCTCGTGCTTGACCTGGGCGAGTCGCTCCCGGTGAGCGCGGTGCGACTCGAGCTCGTCGGGTCCGGCTCCTCTGTCGAGGTGATGGTCGCCGCAGAGCCCTACAAGAAGACGAAGCGGTGGACCCCGCTGGCCGCAGCCCAGGGCATCGGCACCGCGATCGACCTGCGCGCCCCGCGCCCCATCGTCGGTCGCTACGTCCTCATCTGGTTCACGCAATTGCCGCTGGTGGACGGCGTCTACCAGGGCGGCATCCGCGATGTCCTCGTCCTGCGTTGACTCCACCGCGGCCCGGAGGACGGACACGGACGGACTACGCTCGCGTCGTGAGCCAGGAGGCGGATGCGGTGTCGCTCAGCGACGCTGAACTCCTTGCCGCGCACTGCGCCGGAGATCCCGATGCCTTCGCTGAGATCGTGCGCCGGCACCGCGATCGGCTGTGGGCCGTCGCGCTACGGACCACCGGCAACCCGGAGGAAGCGAGCGACGCACTGCAGGATGCCTTCATCTCGGCGTACCGGCGTGCCGACTCCTTCCGGGGAGACGCCGCGGTGACGACGTGGCTGCATCGCATCGTCGTCAACGCCGCCCTCGACCGCCTGCGACGCCGCGCCGTGCGTACCTGGGTGCCCCTGCCGGACGAGGGTGCTGGAGAGACCTCCGCGACCCTCGTCGACCAAGCCCGGCTCGCCGACCCCCGCACCGCCGCCGAGAGCAGTGAGACGGTCCGTGAGGTGCGGGCTGCCCTCGACACCCTCCCTCCAGACCAGCGGGCCGCCATCGTCCTCGTCGACCTCGAGGGGTGGTCGGTCGAGGAAGCCGCGCGGGCACTGGACTGCCCCGTCGGCACGGTCAAGAGTCGGTGCTTCCGGGGTCGGGCCAAGCTGGCCGAACGACTCGCCCATCTACGGAACCCGGATGCTCCGGGGTCCGTCGTACTCCCTGATAACGGGGGGGTCACGGTCGACGGCGAGGGAGGTGCCCCATGAGCGAGAGCGACATCGGCGGCGAGTTGCCTCCGCTCGACCCTGAGCTTGCGGCCTGGCTGGCCTCCGACACACCGGGGCCCATGCCCGCCGACGTGTGGGAAGGCATCGAGGCGCTCCTCGCCGCCGAGCCGGCCCTGATCCCCGCCGACGGGCCCGACAGAGGCGGCTCTGCCGACTCACCGGGCGTGGTCGACCTTGGGGCCCAGCGGTCGCGCCGGCGCTCGCGCCGTGCACTCCCCCTCCTGGTGGGGGCTGCCGGCCTCGCCGTCGCGGGGGCCGTAGTGCTGCCCGCCATGCAGACGTCATCGCCCGGTCCGGTCGCCGATGGCGCAGGCTCTGCCCAACCCCTGGTTGTCGCGTCAACGCCGTCAGCCGATGCCAGTGGTGACGGGGGAGTTGCTTCCGCGCCCGCATCAGCCTCGCCTGATTCAGCCTCGCCTGATCCCGCCCCGCGCACCGAGCCCGTGATGCCCCGGACCATGGTCGCTACCGGCACGGACTACACCGCCGACGCGCTTCCGGCTCAGGTGGCCACCCTGCTTGCCACGACGGGCATGTCCGATAGCTCGTCCGTGGCCGCGGCCATGGCAGCCTCGCCTGCCACCGCGACCCTCCCCGGCGTAGGACTCGCCGCGAGCCCGGAGGCACTCACCGATTGCCTAGGTCGACTTGGGTTGCCTTCGGGATCGGTGCCTCTCGTGCTGGACACGGCCTCGGTCGATGGCCGCGACGGCAGCGTGATCGTCACCGTCGGGGCGACGGACTCCGTCGGTGCGCCGACGGCCCTGCACATCGTCGCCGTCGGACAGGACTGCACCGACGACGACGTCGCCGCGGCGCAGCACTGGGACCTCCCCCTCCGCTAGGACCTCGGGAATACCCTCGGGGGTATCGTGGTTCATGCCGCGTGAGCGTCCCGGGCCGCGGCCCGGCAGGATGGCGTGCGATATCGACCCTGGAGTGTGCGAAGTGTCCGACGTCCGCGACGTCATCATCATCGGCTCAGGCCCGACCGGCTACACCGCCGCGATCTACACCGCGCGGGCCCAGTTGAAGCCTCTCCTCTTCGAGGGGGCGGTCACCGCTGGCGGTGCACTGATGAACACCACAGAGGTCGAGAACTTCCCCGGCTTCCGAGACGGGATCATGGGCCCCGCCCTCATGGAGGAGATGCGCGCCCAGGCCGTGCGCTTCGGTGCCGAGATGATCACCGACGATGTCGTCGATGTGCAGCTCGACGGTGACATCAAGACCGTGCGCGACGGCAGTGGGCGCGAGTATCAGGCGCGCGCCGTCATCCTCGCCATGGGCTCCGGCTACCGCGAGCTCGACCTGCCCAACGAGAAGCGCCTGTCAGGCCATGGCGTCTCGTGGTGTGCCACCTGCGACGGCTTCTTCTTCCGCGACCAGGACATCGCGGTCGTCGGGGGAGGCGATTCAGCACTGGAGGAGGCCACCTTCCTCACCCGCTTCGCCAAGTCCGTGACTCTCATCCACCGACGCGACTCGCTCCGCGCGAGCAAGATCATGCAGGAGCGCGCGTTCAACGATCCGAAGATTCAGTTCGCATGGAATTCCGAGGTCGTCGACATCCTCGGCGACGCCAAGGTCTCCGGGGTCGTGCTCAAAGACACGGTGACCGGCGAGACGCGCGAGCTCGCGGTGACCGGCCTCTTCATCGCCATCGGCCACGACCCGAGGTCCGAGCTCGTCAAAGGCAAGATCGCGCTCGATGACAACGGCTACGTCCTCGTCGATGTGCCGAGCACGCGTACCAATGTCACCGGGGTCTTCGCCGCGGGCGACCTCGTCGATCACATCTACCGGCAGGCCATCACGGCGGCGGGCACCGGCTGCTCGTCTGCCCTCGATGCCGAGCGCTACCTCGCTGCACACGAATAGGCAGCGGCACCCTTAGGCTGAGACGGATCGGCGGGTCGGCGTGGCCGCCCCTGACGATCCCCGGAAGGAGAACCATGGCTACCAAGATCGTGACCGACGCATCCTTCGACGCCGACGTCCTCAAGAGCGACATCCCTGTCATCGTCGACTTCTGGGCCGAGTGGTGTGGGCCTTGCCGCATGGTCGCGCCCATTCTCGAGGAGATCTCGGGAGAGTACGACGGCAAGATCGTCATCGCCAAGCTCAATGTCGACGAGAACCCCAAGACAGCGGCGTCCTACGGCATCACCTCGATCCCGACTATGAACGTCTACTCGGGCGGCGAAGTCGTCAAGACCATCATTGGCGCGAAGCCCAAGGCCGCACTCCTCTCCGACCTTCAGCCCTTCCTCCAGTAGAGCGGGATGGCCGTCCTCCGTCGCGGGGACACCGGCGTCGCGGTTGCAGACATTCGCGCACGCCTGGTGCGCCTGCGCCTACTTGAAGCCGACTCCGAGGCACCCTTCGATGCCGCGGAGTACGACGACGCCGTCGAGCATGCGGTGCGGGCATTCCAGCAGCAGCGCGGGATCCCCTCGGACGGAGTCTGTGGACCGCAAACACTGCGCCATCTGGAGGAGGCGCGCTGGTCCCTCGGTGACCGCGTGCTCGCCTTCACGCCCGGACACCTCCTCCGCGGGGACGACGTACTCGACCTGCAAAACCGGCTCACGCGGATGGGGTTCGACTGCGGTCGGCCCGACGGTGTCTTCGGGCCGCTGACCGATAGTGCGCTGCGCGAATTCCAGCGCAATGTCGGCATGGAGCCCGATGGCACCTGCGGCTTCACGACGTACTGGGCGCTGGAGCGACTCACCCGCACGGTCGGTGACGGCGACGCAGTCGCAATCCGCGAGCGCCAGGCCATGGACGCCATGCGCTCGGGTGTCGCCGGCAAAGTGATCGTGCTCGATCCCGGGGGCGCGGACGCCGACCAGCGCTTCGCCCTCGCGGAGGCAACAATCGTGGCCGATGTGTGTGCACGGGTCGAGGGGCGTCTGGCGGCGCTGGGCACCCAGGTGATCTATACGCGCACGCCTGCACCCGAACTCGTGGGTGAGGCCGCTCGGGCGTCGTATGCCAACACGGCCAGTGCTGATCTTGTCCTGTCACTGCACGTGGAGCGCGTCGAGCTTCCCGGCGCCAACGGCTTCGCCACCTTCTATTTCGGCGCACCCCTCGGTGGGGCGCAGTCGGAGGGCGGGCGTCTCGCCGCAGAGCACATCCAGGCGGAGGTGTGCCGACGCACTGACCTGACCGACTGCCGCAGCCACCCGCGCACCTGGGACCTGCTGCGGCTCACCTCCATGCCCACGGTGTGGGTGGAGATGGGCTATCTCTCGCATCCGGGCGACGCGGCCCGTCTCACCGATCCCCGTTTCCGCGACACGCTCAGCGAAGCAATCGCGGTCGCGTTGACGAGTTTCTTCGCCCCCGCTGACTAACTCAGCCCGGCAGCTCACACCCCCGACGGTTTTCGCCACTTATCGCGACTTCCTTACACGCCGAAGTCGCGATAACTGGCGAAAGTGCAGGTGGAGCCTCAGCGAGAGTGGGGCCAGAGCAGGCGAGCCAGGAAGCCGGCCGCCGCACCCACGGCAAAGACCAGGAGTCCCAGGAACAGGGTGGTGACGACGGATCCGTCCTTGCGGGCGACCTCATCGGCCATGTCCCTCACCCCATCCCACGTCTCGGCGGTGCCATCCGTCAGCATAGGGACCCTGAAGCGGGGCGAATAGCCCCTGCGGCCACGTCGAGGGAGGTGTGCGATGAGCGGTGGTTCACGGCTCGATCCGTGGGTAGATTCCTACGCCGCACGCGCCCGCGGCATGACCGCCTCCGAGATCCGCGCCCTCTTCGCTGTGGCCTCGCGTCCCGAGGTCGTCTCCCTCGCGGGCGGCATGCCCTTCGTCCAGGCCCTCCCCCTCGACGCACTCGCCGAGACCGCGGCGCGCCTGGTGCGCGATCGCGGCGCCGAGGTGCTTCAGTACGGATCCGGCCAGGGCGACGTCACGCTGCGCGGCCAGATCCTTGAGGTCATGGCCGAGGTCGGCATCACGGCGCACCCCGATGACGTCATCGTCACCACGGGCTCGCAGATGGCCCTCGACCTGGTCACGCGCGTCTTCTGCGATCCCGGTGACGTCGTGCTCGTCGAGGCCCCCTCCTACGTCGGCGCGCTGGGTGTCTTCCGCGCGTACGAGTGCGACATCCGACACGTCGCGATGGACGACGAGGGTCTGGTGCCGGAGGCGCTGGAGGAAGCGATCACCCGCGTGCGCACCGAGGGCAAGCGCATCAAGATGCTCTACACCATCCCGAGCTTCCACAATCCTGCCGGCGTGACGCAGGGGCTGGAGCGCCGCCAGCGCATCCTCGAAATCGCCAAGCGCGAGAGGGTCCTCGTGCTCGAGGACGACCCCTATGGCCTGCTCGGCTTCGAAGGCGCTCCCCCGCGCGCGATCCGCGCCGACGACGACCAGCAGGTCGTCTACCTCGGCTCCTTCTCCAAGACGATCGCCTCGGGCCTGCGCGTGGGCTGGGCGGTCGCTCCCCACGGGGTGCGCGAGAAGCTCGTCCTCGCGGCCGAATCCGCCGTGCTGTGCCCGTCCAACTACGCCCAGCTCACCGTGAGTGAATACCTCGCCACCCAGCCCTGGCGAGAGCAAATCAAGGTCTTCCGGGAGCTCTACCGCGAACGCCGCGATGCGCTGCTCGACTCGCTGGATCAGCTCATGCCGGCGGGCACGACGTGGACGCGGCCGCAGGGCGGCTTCTACTCCTGGGTGACTCTGCCCGATGGCCTCGACGCTAAAGCGATGCTGCCGCGCGCGATCTCCGCGCTCGTCGCCTATGTGCCGGGCACCGGCTTCTTCGTCGACGGCCAGGGCTCGCAGAGCCTGCGCCTCTCCTACTGCTACCCCGACGCTGATCGAATTCGTGAGGGAGTGCGCCGCCTCTCGGGCGTCATCGAGTCCGAGCTCGAGATTGCGCAGACCTTCGGCACGGGTCACACCCTCCGCAACTCCGAGGGCCCGGCCAATCCCGCTCCCGATCTGCTCTAGTCGAAGGGTCACTTCATGCAGGTGCTCGTCCTCGCCGGCGGCCTCTCGGCCGAGCGTGATGTCTCGTTGCGCTCCGGTCGCCGTGTCGCGGAGGCATTGCGCACCGCACGCCCCGATTGGCAGGTCCTCGAGCGCGATGTCGATGCCACTCTGCTCGCCGAGCTCGCTGCCGATGCCCCCGACTGTGTCGTGCCCCTGCTCCACGGCAGCGCGGGCGAGGACGGTGCCGTGCGCGATGTGCTCGAGTGCCTCGGCCTGCCCTATGTCGGATCCCGCGCGGCGGCATCGCGCCTGGCCTTCGACAAGCCGGTCGCCAAAACTCTTGTGCGCCGAGCCGGTATCGCCACGCCCGAGGCCGTAGCCCTGCCGCACGCGACCTTCCGTGAGTTAGGCGCACCTGGAGTGATGGCGGCGCTCGAGCGTGGCATCGGCCTGCCGCTCGTAGTCAAGCCCGCACGCGGTGGCTCGGCACTGGGCGTCAGCATCGTGTGCGCGGCCGCGGAACTGCCGTCCGCGATGGTCGGTGCCTTTGCCTACGGTGATGTCGCCGTGCTCGAGCGATTCATCGACGGCACAGAGGTCGCCGTGGGTGTGGTGGAGGCTACCGACGGCCCGGTCGCACTTCCCGCCGTGGAGATCGCGGCCGACGGCGGCTTCTACGATTACGCCGCGCGCTACACCGCGGGCACGACGGAGTTTCACGTGCCGGCGCGACTGGACGACGCTGTCGCGAAGGCAGCCGCCGAGGCGGCACTCACGGCCCACGAGACGCTCGGCCTGCGCGACTGGTCGCGCTCGGACCTCATCATCGACGCCGAGGGCACGCCCTGGTTCCTGGAGGTCAACGTCGCCCCCGGGATGACGGAGACATCGCTGGTGCCGCAGGCGCTCGCCGCTGCGGGTATCGACATGGGCGCGCAGATGGCGGCCCTCGTCGAGCGCGCTATCGCCCGCATGTGACGTCAGTCCAGGGCGGTCATGCGGTGCGGGGACCACGTCGCTGACGCGTCCATGAGCGTCGCCACGTGCTCCACGGACTGCCTGGCATGCGAGGCGTCGTACATCTTGAAGACCTCCGTCATGCCGAGGGAGCGCGCATGGCGCTGGACCTCGCCGAGGATCTTCGCGCCGTCATCCTCCAGCGCCTCGCGCGTGGCGGCGTACTCCTCGCCGGAGATGTCACTCGGCTCGATACCGAACACGAGATAGAGCGGAGTCGCGCGATCAAGATCGGGCGTGATGCGCTCGTCGAGCATGCGCGTGATGACGTGTGTCTGGTCATTGCAGTCCACCGCGATACCGCCATGAGGGGGCGGCTTCTCCGCGTCGAGCACGAAGGGTGGCTTGAGGATGTCGGCCCGTTCCGGAGGCGTCGAGGTGAAGAATGCTGGCGCCGTGAAGCGGCGGATGACGAGCACGATCACCCCGAGGCCGAACATCGCGGCGGCGATGACGAGAGGAGGCGACAGCCCCACCCATGCAGCGCCGCCGGCAGAGTTAGCCGGGTCCCACAGTGAATGGACCGCGGCCACGAGCATGAAGACGAGCCCGGCGGAGCCGAGGATCGGCCCGACGCCGACCATGAGGAAGCCCTTCACGGACTGGCGCACGTGACGGCGGTAGTAGACGACGCACGCGATACCGGTGAGGGAGTAGTAGAAGGCGATGAGAATGCCGAGTGACGAGAGCGTGTCGAGCATCGCCGTATCAGAGATTGAGCTCACGAAGACGTACCAACCTGCCGCGATCACGGCGAGCACCAACAGTGACACATACGGCGTCTTGAAGCGTGGGCTCACCAGGCCGAGCTTTGCGGGCAGGGCACCGCGCCGCGCCATCGACAGCACCGCGCGCGAGCCCGGCACCATCGTCGACTGCGTCGACGCGAGCGCACTGGTGGCCACCGCCAGCAGCACGAGGAAGGCAAAGGGTCCGAAAACAGTCGGGGACATGTCGACGAGGATCAGGCCCGACTCGCCGACGGGGAAGAAGCCCGACTGGCCGAGGTAGAGCACAACCGAGATCGCGACGAGGACATAGGTGACCAGCAGGATCACCGTCGAGAGCAGGCCCGCCTTCCCGGCATCCGAGGGCTTGCGGCATTCCTCCGAGAGGTTGGTCGCCGCCTCCCAGCCCCAGAAGGCGAAGACGCCCAGCAGCATGGCCGCGACCAGTGGCTGAACGCCGTACTCCAGGGGATTGACCCACTCAGCAGTGAAGGACGGCAGGCCGAGATCCATCGCGGTGTAGAGCGCGAAGCCGCCGAAGGCCAGCAGGATGCCGATTTGCAGATACGTGAGCACGCTCTGCAGGCGGATCGATGAATCCGAGCCGACGATGGCGAGGACCACCATGATCATGATGATCACCACCGCACCCGCGATGATCACCATGCGGTTGGCCGCAAGGGCATCCTGACCAATGAGCAGGAGGCCGTAGGTCATCGCTGTCTCCGCGAGGCTGCCGATCACGAGTACGCCTGCGGCGGTGATCGCCCACCCCGCCATGAAGCCGGGCATCGGACCGAGCGCGCGCGTCACCCAGCTGAATGTCGTGCCGCAGTCGGGGTCGCGTCGATTGAGGTAGAGAAAGGCCAGCGACGTGAGCGCCATCGGGATGAAGGAGACGATGAGCACGATGGGTGTCGCGTAGCCCACCAGGGCGGCCATGGGCGCAAGGATCGCGGCGAGGGAGTACGCCGGGCTGGTCGTGTTGATGCCGACCGCGACGGCCTGGCTCAGGCTCAGGCCGGTCCGCTCCGTGTCTGTGGCAGTGATCTCGGACATCGGGCCGATTATGTCGGTTCCCGGCCCTGCGCGGGCGGATTCCTAAGCGACCTCCACGATTCCTACGTCGTAGCCCGTCGCACCCGAGGGCACGACATCGCGCACCTCGCTCGTCTGCGTCTCGCCCAGGCCATTGGTCGCGCGCACGGCGATCGTGTGGCGCCCGGGCGTGGCCTCCCACTCAAGCCACCACTGACGCCACGTGCGCGGCGTCGGCTGATCGGCCAGCTGGGCCTCCTGCCACGCGCCGTCGTCAATGCTCACCTCGACGTGGCTGATGCCGTCTCCGTCCATCGCCCACGCCACCCCGCCTATCGATGTCTGCCCAACCGTGAGGCTGCCCTGCGGCAGGTCAATTCGACTGCCGGTGAGCACGGGCGCATCCGTGGCCCAGCCGCGCACGGTCCAGTAGGCCGGGTCCTGGGCGTACGTCGAGGCACTGATGCGCGTGACCCACTTCGTCGCGGAGATGAAGCCGTAGAGACCGGGGATGATCATGCGCACCGGGAAGCCGTGCTGGATGGGCAGTGGCTCGCCGTTCATACCGATGGCGAGCAGTGGATCGCGTTCGGCGAGGCCGTCGAGCGGCGTACTGCACGTCCAGCCGTCGACTGAGGTGCTGAAGAGCTGGTCCGCGCTCGGCTCGATGCCGGCGCGCTCGAGCAGGGGGAGCAGGGGCGTACCGAGCCAGCGCGCGGTGCCGATGAGATCGCCGCCGATGGGGTTGGAGACGCACATGATCGTCACGTCGCGCTCGACCATGGGCATGTCGAGCAGTTCGGCGTAGGTGATGCTGAAGGGCCTGCGCACCATGCCATCGAAGCTCAGGGTCCACTCTTCGGACGTCACCTGGGGCACGATGACCGCGGTGTCGATGCGGTAGAAGTCGGCGTTGGGTGTGATGAAGGGCGCCATGCCCGGCACAGGCGCTTGCACGCTTGCGGGAAGCGGCGCGAGCGTCTCGGCTGGCTTGGGGAGCACGGCGGCCACGCGGGAGGCGACCGCGCTCGCGCGAGTGGTGAGCCAGCGCGCAGAGGCCAGTGCGGCACCTCCGACGACGACCACGCCGCCAATGCCGAGCAGCACCCCGCGGCGACTGACCTCCGTCGGTTTTTGCCACTTATCGGGACTTTCAGCGGTTCCGAAGTCGCCATTACTGGCAAAAACCGATGGAGTCGTCCTAGCCACCGAGCTCGGTGTCGCCATGCGTAGCAGCCACCACAGTGCGACCGCGGCGGCCGCTCCCGCCACGATCGAAGGCAGGGGCGCGAGGAAGAAGTCGACCGGACGCAGCAGCGCTG
>JBIKKK010000085.1:0-8625 GCA_044360385.1 Candidatus Nanopelagicales bacterium | reverse complement strand
GTCCACCGGCCTCGCCGACACGGTCTACTTCGGTCCCGAGGCGGAGTTCTACATCTTCGACGACGTGCGCTTCGAAACCAAGCAGAACGCCGGCTACTACTTCCTCGACTCGATCGAGGGTGCCTGGAACTCCGGACGCGAGGAGGATGGCGGCAACCTCGGCTACAAGACGCGCTACAAGGGCGGCTACTTCCCCGTGCCCCCGGTCGACCACTACGCCGACCTCCGCGACGAGATGTGCCAGGCGCTGGCCCAGGTCGGAATTCAGGTTGAGCGCTCGCACCACGAAGTAGGTACCGGCGGCCAGTCGGAGATCAACTACCGCTTCAATACGCTGCAGAAGGCCGCCGACGAGGTGATGCTCTTCAAGTACGTGATCAAGAACGTCGCATGGGTGAACGGCAAGTCGGTGACCTTCATGCCCAAGCCACTCTTCGGCGACAATGGCTCAGGCATGCACTGCCACCAGTCCCTGTGGAAGAACGGCGAGCCTCTCTTCTACGACGAGCGCGGCTACGGCGGCCTGTCGGATATGGCCCGCTGGTACATCGGCGGTCTGCTCAGGCACTCGCCGTCGCTGCTGGCCTTCACCAACCCGACGGTGAACTCCTATCACCGACTCGTCCCGGGATACGAGGCTCCGGTCAACCTCGTCTACTCCGCTCGCAACCGCTCGGCTTGCATCCGCATCCCGGTGACAGGGACGAGCCCCAAGGCCAAGCGCATCGAGTACCGCGTGCCCGATCCCTCGAGCAACCCCTACCTGGCCTTCTCCGCCATGCTCCTGGCCGGCCTGGACGGCATCAAGAACAAGATCGAGCCGCCGGCTCCCGTCGACAAGGACCTCTACGAACTGCCTCCGGACGAGCTCGCCGAGATTGCCCAGGTGCCAGGCTCGCTCCCCGAGGTGCTCGACGCCCTCGAGGCGGACAACGACTACCTCCAGGCGGGCGGGGTCTTCCCGGCCGATCTCATCGAGACCTGGATCGACTACAAACGCGCCAATGAGGTGGATCCCATCCGCCTCCGCCCGCACCCCCACGAGTTCGAGCTCTACTACGACATCTGATCCGGCCGGATCAGGCACGATCCTTGCGTCGCATCGCCTCGCGCGCAGGAGCAGAGGGTGGCCGCTCGCGGCCACCCTCTGTCTGTGTCGGGGGCTGTCTGTGTCGGGGGCCGTCTGTGTCGGGGGCCGCACCTCCCACAAGCTCTCGCCGCGAAATCGAGACTTCTTGAGCCTGGCAAGTCTTGATTACTCGTCCACGCTTTCGGGGGGTAAATCCCTCCTTGAAAACGTCCCTGTGAGCGGTGGGCTTGCGGCCCGAATCGTGGGGATCCTTGAGCGGCCACCCTCTGTCTGTGTCGGTTGAGGGTTGACGCTCGGCGGCTGGATAGGGTGACGGTGTGGCTGACCGGCTGATCGTCCACATCGGACCGCGCAAGACGGGGACGACCTATCTGCAGAGGGTCCTCCAGCAGCTCTCCCCTTCACTTAAGGCCCAGGGTGTCCTCTATCCCACCGACTACCGGGGGCAGGACGACTACAACCACGTCGGTGCTCTGTCGGACCTCACCCACAATGAGGAGAGCAAGGAATCCAATCGGTGGACGGGCAAGGACGGCTCCGGCTGGACAGGCCTGGCCGATGCCGTGGCGTCGTGGGACGGGACCGCGATCATCTCTGCAGAGATGATCGGAGGCCTGAGGCCACCGGCTGCGCGTCGCATGCTCGATGGTCTGAAGGCGTCTTCGGTCGACATCGTCATCACCATGCGTGACCTGGGGCGCATCCTGCCGTCGTCGTGGCAGCAGCATGTGCGGAACACGCACACGCAGAACTACGGGCGCTACCTCGAGCGACGTGCAAGCGAGCGCGGCGACCTGCCTCCGGGCCAGATGCAGGCCGAGTGGGAAGCGGAGCGACATCACACCTTCTGGCGCTCCTACGCGTACGGCGCCCTCGTGCGGCGCTGGCAGGAACTCGTCGGGGCCGGTCACGTCAGCGTCGTCACTCTCCCGCCATCGGGCGCCCCGTCGAATCTCCTCTGGGATCGGTTCAGGGCGGCGCTCGACGTACCCCCTCTCCCCGAGACCGCACCCAAGCTGCCCGCCTTCATCGCCAATATCGGCTCGACCCGGTCCGAGGCGGTCTTCCTGCACGCTCTCAATGTCGAAGCCAAGCGACGCGGATGGAACCGCAAGACAGCCAACGAGTTGCAGCAGCGCCTGCTGTCGAGCGGATTCCTCGAGCGGCCCGATCGAGGCGGTCCCCTGCTCCTGCCGCGCTCCTACCTCGGCGCGGTGCGCGGGTGGGTCGGAGCCGATATCGATGACATGGCGACGACAGGGGTGGTCGTCTACGGAGACGTGGAAGACCTGCGCGTCCCCGACTCCGCCGCTTCGCATGGCCGCGTGCCGAGCGACCAGATCGCTGCTGCAGGAGCCTTCGCCACCGCCAACGCAATGGGCTATGAAGCCGAGCTCATCCGCCGGCGTAACGCCCGCGAAGCCGCCGTCACCCTTCCCGGACGCCTCGCTCGTCGACTCCGGTCTCGCCTGCGGGGAGACCGGCCCTGATCTTGCGCGCGGCGACGACAGCGATGACGATGCCGATCAGCGCGACCGCCCCCCAGAAGAGATTGAGCGCGAACTGCGGCCACGCGACCTTGTAGAGCGAGTACGCCGCGAGGCCGATCGCTCCCACGAGGTTGAGCACGTGGTACGTCGGGCTGCGCGCATCCAGCTTCCTCGTAGCGACCATGGCGTAGGCGCCGACCAGGAGAACCGTGCAGACCCAGCCAATCACTTCCCAGAGAGTGGACATGGCCTCACCCTAGAGGCGCGGACTCCTCGGCGACCTCGCGACACAGGGCCCAGAGCGCCTCGACGTCCGCGCGTTCAGTCGGCTCGGCCCCGATGGATAAGCGCACCAACCAGCGGCCCTCGACCAGCGCGGGGGTGACGAAGGCCCGTCCCGTGGCGTTGAGTCGCTCCGCCCATTCCTGCTGATGGACGTCCAGGGCTCCGGCATCCAGGCCTGCAGGCACATGACGTACGCACACCGTCTGCAGTGGCACGGGTGCGCACACCTCCCATCCGGGCGCCTCCGCGATCTGCTCGGCGAGCCACTGGGCGTTGGCCAGATCACGTCGTAGCCGTGCACGGATGGACTCCGCGCCGGCAAGGCGCAGATGGAACCAGAGCTTGAGGGCGCGGAATCGCCTCCCGAGGGGGATCCCCCAGTCCTTGAACTGGGTGACTTCTCCATCGGTCGTCGAGCGCAAGTAGGAGGGGTTGGTGGACAGGACCCGCACGAGGAGTTGCACGTCGCGGGCGTAGAGCAGGGAGCAGTCCAGGATCGTGCCCATCCACTTGTGGGGATTCCACCCGAAGGAATCAGCCCCCTCAACGCCCGCGAAGAGCCACCGGCACTCGGGCAGCATCATGGCCGAGCCGGCCATCGCGGCATCGACGTGGACCCACGCTCCATGCTCCGCAGCGATCGCCACGATCTCCTCGACCGGATCGAAGGCCGTGGTGCCTGTCGTGCCGAGCGAAGCGACGACCGCGGCCGGGCGTCGGCCGGCGGCCGCGTCCTCTGCCATGAGCCTGCGCAGCGCATCGGGATCCATCGCGAGGGTCACCGAATCGACAGGGACGAGCCGGAGGTTGTCGCGACCGAACCCAGCGAGAAGCACAGACTTGGGCACGGACGAGTGCGCCTGGGTCGAGGCATAGACGACGAGCGGCGCACGCTCGGCCTGCAATCCCCCGCGGTCTTCGGAGAGATCGGTCGCACGCTCCCGGGCGACGAGCATCGCCACGAGGCACGCGGTCGACGCCGTGTCATGGATGGCGCCGTACCACTCATCGGAGAGCCCGCACAGTTCACGGAGCCAGTCGGTGACGACCTCCTCCATCTCCGTGAGCGCGGGAGCCGACTGCCACGTGATGCCGAGCGCTCCCAGTCCGCTTGCGGCAATGTCCCCGAGCACCGACTCCAAGGCCGCGTTGGCCGGGAACCAGGCGAAGTAGCCGGGACTCTGCGTCTGCGTGACACCGGGTACGACGACGTCGGAGAGATCGGTCAGGAGGGCATCGAGACCCACGGGCATCTCCGGAGGTGGCCCGGTGAGTTCGTCGCGCACCCAACCCGGGGTGACCTCGCTGCGCACGGGACGATCGGGGACGCTGGCGCGATAGTCGGCGATCCAGTCCACGAGTTCGTGCGCCGATGCGCGGAACTCCTCCGGGGTCACGGTCACACCCTAGGCATCACCCGTAGAAGACGCGCTCGACCACCCCTCGTGCTCGACGGGTCGTCCGTCGATACTCCTCGAGGAAGTCGGTAGACGATCGAGAGCCGAGCAGGTGCGCCACCGCCGCGAGGCCCGGGCCCGAGGTGGGGATCGAATCCGAAGCCCTCCCCGAGGCCAGCATGATGGCGTTGCGCACCCGGGTGGCCAGCAGCCAGGAAGCCGTCAACGTCTCCGCATCGGCCTGATCGAGCAGGCTCTCTTCCACCGCCGCGTCGAGCGCCCCGAGGGTCGAGGTCGTCCGCAGCGCGGGCAACTCGGCAGCGTCACGCAATTGCAGGAGCTGCGCGACCCACTCGACGTCGGCCAGGCCTCCCCGTCCCTGCTTGAGGTGCATGCTCGGATCGGCCCCGCGGGGAAGTCGCTCGGATTCCATGCGCGCCTTGAGCCGACGCATTTCACGCGTGTCCCCCTCCGAGATGCCACCCTCCGGCCAACGCAGCGGGTCGATCATCCTCGTGAACTCCGCGCAGAGCCCTGCATCACCGGCGAAGGGCCGCGCGCGCAGGAGGGCCTGCGCCTCCCACGGTGACGACCACCGGTCGTAGTAGGCGCGGTAAGACTCCAGCGATCGCACGAGGGGCCCCTGCCTCCCCTCAGGACGGAGGTCGGCATCGATCTCGAGAGCCGGGTCGGGCGACGGCGTCATGAGCAGCCGGCGGATGTCGTTGGCGATGGCAAAGGCAGCCTCCGATGCCTCCTGCTCCTCGGCACCGGGCAGCGGCTGGTGGACGAAGACAAGATCTGCATCCGAGGAGTAGCCGAGTTCGCGACCGCCGAAGCGCCCCATCGCCACCAGGGCCATGCGCGTGGGCAGTACGCCGTCAGGACGATGAGCCGCCACCGAGCGCTCGGCCACCTCCAGCGTGCCGATGAGCGTCGCCTCTGTCACGTCGGTGAGGCCGCACATGATCGCGTGATCATCGATGAGGCTAAGGACATCGCAGGCGGCGATACGGAAGAGCTCGCGGCGGCGGAGGGCACGCAGGGCGCTGACGGCGGACTCAGGATCATCGTGTCGGGCGACCGCAGCGCGCGCCTCCGCGACGAGTGCCTGGAGGCTGCGCGGCATGAGCTCGCGATCGTCCGCGAGGAGCGCGACGGCATCGGGTGATCTGAGCAGCAGGTCGGTGGCGAAGCGACTGGACGACAGGATCGTCGCCATGCGCTCGGCAGCCAGCGACTCATCGCGCAGCAGCCGGAGGTACCACGGCGTAGAGCCCAGGTCATCGCTCATGCGGCGGAATCCGAGGAGTGCTGCATCCGGGTCAGGCCCATCAGCGAACCAGCCGAGGAGGACGGGCAGCAGGGTGCGCTGGATGGCCGCGCGCCGGGACACTCCCGACGTCAGCGCCTCGAGGTGGCGCAAGGCACCCACCGGATCGGCGTATCCGAGCGCCGCGAGCCGCTCGCCCGCGGCTTCGGGGGTGAGCCTGGCATCACCGGGATCGAGCCGCGCGACCGCCTGCAGCAGCGGGCGGTAGAAGAGCTTTTCGTGGATACGCCGTACCTCGCGCGCATGGCGCCGCCACTCGGCAGTCAGGTCGGCGACCGGATCGGTGCGAAAGCCCAGGGACCGGCCGATACGGCGGAGGGTGATCTCATCCTCCGGCACGACGTGGGAGCGCCTCAACTCATGCAGTTGGATGCGATGCTCCAAGGCGCGGAGGAAGCGGTAGGCCGCCCCCAGGGTCGCGCCGTCCTCGCGTCCGACATAACCCCAGGTCGAAAGGGCCTCGAGCGCCACCAGCGTAGAAGGGCTCCGCAGCATGACGTCGCTACGACCGTGAACGAGTTGCAGCAACTGCACGGAGAATTCCACGTCGCGAAGGCCACCCCGGCCCAACTTGAGTTGACGATCCGCCTCGCGCGCGGGGATGTGATCCTCGACGCGCTGCCTCATGCGCTGAACGTCAGCGACGAAGTCCGGTCCGTCGGCCGCCGACCACACGAAGGGCGACACGGCATCGACGTACGCCTCTCCCAGAGCGCGATCACCCGCCGCGGGCCGCGCCTTGAGGAGCGCCTGGAACTCCCAGGTCTTGGCCCAGCGCTCGTAGTAGCCCACGTGGGAGGCGAGCGTGCGCACGAGCGCCCCCTGCTTGCCCTCGGGCCGCAGCGCGGCGTCCACCTCCCAAAGGGACCCTTCTGCAGTCGCCTCGCCACATGCACGCAGGACTCCCGCGGCAAGCCGCTGGGCAGTGCGGAGTGCTGCCTCCTCGTCGCCCCCGTCGACGGGCTCCGCCACGAAGATCACGTCAACATCGCTCACGTAGTTGAGTTCGCGACCACCGCACTTGCCCATCGCGATGACAGCCAGGCGACATGGCGAGGCGTCGGAGGGCAACTCGGCACGCGCGATCGCGAGGCCTGCCTCCAGCGCCGCATCAGCGAGGTCAGCGAGTTCCTCCGCGATGTCGTCGACGCGCGCACCGTGGACAAGATCGCGCACCACTGTGGTGAGCAACTCGTCGCGATACGCCACGCGAAGCGCATCCGCTGCGCTCTCGATGCTCGCTCGGGGATACTCCGCCTGAGGATCCGCGCCCACGGCGCTCAGCAGCCGCACGCGACGTTCGGCAGGGCTGGGGGCACGCGGAGCGACCCCGCGCAGGCACTTCACGGACTCGGGATGCCTCACGAGGTGGTCGGCGAGGGCATCGGACATGCCGATGGTCGCCACAACGGCGGCAAACCACTCCTCGTCCGCACCCACATCCGCGATGTCGACGCCGGACAGGGAGAGCCGATGCAGGGCCAGCAGTGCCTGGTCAGGGTCCGCCGCGGCCGTGAGCGCATCGGCGAAGATCTCGGGCCCGGGCACGCCCATGTCGCCGAGGATTCGCGCGGCCTCGCCGGGATCGGCGAATCCGCGACGCGCGAGATAGGCCGCCAGGCTGGCCGGTCGCTGCTCGCTCATCGCTGGTCGATCGCCAAAGGCATGGAGGTCCCTAGAGGGTCGGGAGGTAGCGGTCGATCTCCCACGCATTGACCTGTCGGCGGTACTCCTCCCACTCCGCCTGCTTGTTGCGCAGGAAGAAGTCGAAGACATGCTCGCCAAGCGTCTCGGCCACGAGTTCAGAGCGCTCCATGGCTTGGATCGCCTGGTTGAGGCTTCCGGGCAGCGGCTCCATGCCCATGGCGCGCCGCTCGGCCGGGGTCAGCGACCACACGTCGTCCTCGGCGCCGGGCGGGAGCTCATAGCCCTCTTCGATCCCCTTCAGCCCGGACGCCAGGATCACTGCAAAGGCGAGGTAGGGGTTGCAAGCGCTGTCGAGGGAGCGGAACTCCACGCGCGTGGAATTGCCCTTCGTCGGCTTGTACATCGGCACGCGCACAAGAGCCGACCTGTTGTTGTGCCCCCAGCAGACCATGGCCGGCGCCTCGGCGCCCCCGGCGAGGCGTTTGTAGGAGTTGACCCACTGGTTGGTGACGGCGGTGATCTCCGGGGCGTGGCGCAGGACTCCCGCGATGAAGGAGCGCGCCACCTGGGAGAGCTGGAACGGCGCTCCCGGCTCGTGGAAGGCATTGCGGTCGCCTTCAAAGAGCGAGACGTGGGTGTGCATGCCGGAGCCGGGGGAATCGCGGAAGGGCTTGGGCATGAACGTCGCATAGACACCCTGCTCAAGGGCCACCTCCTTGATGACGGTGCGGAAGGTCATGAGGTTGTCGGCGGTCGTGAGCGCATCGGCGTAGCGCAGGTCGATCTCCTGCTGTCCCGGGCCACCCTCGTGGTGGCTGAACTCCACCGAGATGCCCATCGCCTCGAGCATGGTGATGGCCTGGCGGCGGAAGTCATAGCCTACGGACTGCGGCGAGTTGTCGAAGTAGCCGTAGTTGTCGATGGGCTCCGGCGGTCCGTCGCCGGGATGGTTCTTCAGCAGGTAGAACTCCACCTCGGGGTGGGTGTAGAAGGTGAAGCCCATGTCCGCGGCGCGCGAGAGCGCGCGCTTGAGCACGTAGCGAGGATCGGCGTAGGACGGCGAGCCATCGGGCATGAGGATGTCGCAGAACATGCGCGCGACACCGGGCGACTCAGCACGCCAGGGCAGCACGGCGAAGGTCGCCGGATCCGGCTTGGCGAGCATGTCGGACTCATAAACGCGCGCGAAGCCTTCGATGGCCGAGCCGTCGAATCCGAGGCCCTCGGCGAAGGCGCCCTCCAGCTCGGCGGGGGCCACCGCCACCGACTTCAACGTGCCCAGCACGTCGGTGAACCACAGGCGCACGAAGCGGATGTCCCGCTCCTCGATCGTCCGGAGCACGAACTCCGTCTGCTTATCCATGGCCCCAGTGTGCCCGTGCC